>DASPXY010001286.1:0-3625 GCA_035637055.1 Gemmataceae bacterium
TCCCCCCAACCCCCTCCCCGCAACGGAGAGGGGGAGCCAGAGCAACACTCCTTTTCTTCTCCCCCTCTCCTTGCAGGGGAGGGGGGAGGGGGTTGGGGGGAGGGGTTCTCCGAACCGCGGCTAAACCGAGAAGGTGTTAGCGATGGACAACTACGAAACGCACGAACACGACGTGCTCGTCATCGGGGCGGGCGGCGCGGGCTTGCGTGCCGCTATCGAGGCGTCGGCGGCGGGCGTGTCGGTCGGGCTGGTATGCAAGTCGCTGCTGGGCAAGGCGCACACCGTCATGGCCGAGGGCGGCATTGCGGCGGCGCTGGCCAACGTCGATAACCGCGACAACTGGAAGGTCCACTTCGCCGACACCATGCGCGGCGGGCAGTACGTCAACAACTGGCGCATGGCCCAGCTCCATGCCCAGGAAGCGCCGGCCCGCGTCCGCGAGTTGGAGGCGTGGGGGGCCGTGTTCGACCGCACCAAGGACGGCCGCATTCTGCAACGCAACTTCGGCGGTCACAAATATCCGCGATTGGCTCACGTCGGCGACCGCACCGGCCTGGAGATGATCCGCACCCTGCAGGATCACGGCGTTCACCAGGGCATCAGCGTCTACATGGAATGCACGATTATTCGTCTCCTCAAAGACGGTGACCGCATCGCCGGGGCGTTCGGCTACTACCGCGAGCGCGGCCGTTTTGTGCTGTTCAAGGCGAAGGCCGTCGTGCTGGCGACCGGCGGCATCGGCAAGGCGTACAAAATCACGAGCAATAGTTGGGAATACACCGGCGACGGCCATACGCTCGCTTACGACGCCGGCGCCGAGCTGATCGATATGGAGTTCATTCAGTTCCACCCGACCGGCATGATTTGGCCGCCGAGTGTGCGCGGCATTCTGGTAACGGAGGGGGTGCGCGGCGAGGGCGGTTGCCTCCGTAATAGCGAAGGTGGCGTCATGAAGAGAGGCAAGGAAGGGCGCTTCATGTTTGGCGACATCCCGGAGAACTTTAAGACGCAGACGGCCGACAATGAGGAAGAGGGTTTCCTGTATGTGCTGGGCGAGAAGTACCAGGGCAAGGATGCGCGCCGTACGCCCGAGTTGCTGACGCGCGACCACGTCGCCCGCTGCATCGTCCGCGAGGTGAAGGAAAACCGGGGGAGCCCGCATGGCGGCGTCTTTCTAGAGTTGGAGAGTTTCGCCGAGTGGATGCGCAAGCGCCAGCCCAGCTTCAACGCCGCCGAGCACTGGAAAAAGAAGTTGCCGAGCATGTATCACCAGTTCAAGGAGCTGGGCAACGTCGATATCACCAAGCAGCCGATGGAGGTCGGCCCGACGACACACTACGTGATGGGGGGCGTCCGCGTCGAGGCCGACTCGCAAATGTCGAAGATCCCCGGCCTGTTCGCCTGCGGCGAGTGCGCCGCCGGCATCAATGGGGCGAACCGCCTCGGCGGCAATTCGCTGTCGGACCTGCTTGTGCTGGGCAAGCGTGCCGGCGAGTTCGCCGCCCGGTACGCGAAGGAACACAGCGCCGGTCAGGTGGCGGCCGACAGGATCGAGGAGGCGGCGCGCTGGGCCCTGAGTTTCATCGACAGCCCGGCCGGCGAGGAGAACCCCTACAAGGTTCAGCAGGATCTGCAAGAGACCATGCAGGAGCTGGTCGGCATCGTCCGTAAGGAAGAGGAGATGCGACGGGCGCTGGACGAACTGGGCAAACTGAACGAGCGGGCTCTGCGCGTGCGGGCGGTGGGCAACCGCGAGTACAACCCCGGCTGGCACACCTGCATGGATCTGTACAGTCTCATGACCGTCTCCGAGGCGGTCACCCGCGCCGCCCTCGAGCGCAAGGAGAGCCGCGGGGGACAGTTCCGCATCGACTATCAGGAGAAGGATCCGAAGACCTTCGGCAAGGTCAACTCGGTGGTCTGGAAGAGCGCAGACGGCGGGATGCAGTTCCGCTGGGAGCCGATCCCGGAGATGCCGGCGGAACTGAAAGCGATCATCCAGGAGCAGAACGACGGCAATCTTCCCAAGGAACTGGCGTAACCGAGAGAGCTGAGGAACCGATGTCCCAGGCGACATTTCGTATCTGGCGCGGCGACAAGACGCAGGGCGAACTGAAGCAGTACACCGCGGAGGTCGGCGAGGGGATGGTGGTGCTGGACTGCGTCCACCAGATCCAGGCGACGCAGGCGCCGGACCTGGCCTGTCGCTGGAACTGCAAGGCCGGCAAGTGCGGCTCCTGCTCCGCCGAGATCAACGGCAAGCCGCGGCTGATGTGCATGACGCGCATGGACGACACGCGTTTCGTCAAGCCGGGCGAGCCGATTGACCTGCGGCCGATGAAGACGTTCCCGCTCATCAAGGATCTGGTGACCGACGTCTCGTGGAACTACAAGGTGAACAAGATGATCCCGAAGTTCACCCCGCGCGCGCCGGAGCCTGACGGCACCTGGCGCATGGCCCAGGAGGAGGTCGATCGCGTTCAGGAGTTCCGCAAGTGCATCGAGTGCTTTTTGTGCCAGGACGTTTGTCACGTCCTGCGCGATCACCACCGGACAGGCGAGGGCGAGATGTTCGGCGGCCCGCGCTTCATGATCCGCGTCGCCAGCCTGGAAATGCACCCTCTGGATACTCTCAATCGTCTGCGCTTGCTCAAGGATGAGTTGAACGTCGGCCTGTGCAACATTACGAAGTGCTGCACCGAGGTCTGTCCCGAGCACATCCACATCACCGACAACGGCATCATCCCGCTGAAGGAGCGCGTTGCCGATGAGTTCTACGATCCGCTCATGTGGCTGTGGCGCAAACTGTTCGGCCGGTCCGACGAGAAACAGCCAAGTACGCGGCAGGAGTTGCCCGTCGTCGCCCAGAAGTGACGGCTCGGCGCCGCCGGACTGGCAATTTGGTCGTGGCGACAAGCGGCCTCGCTTGTCGCTTGTGCTCAGCGACAAGCGAGGCCTGGAGCGACTGGCCTGGGTGAATGCCAGGAAGCCGTGAATGATCTGGCGGCGATCTCCTCATTCGCCCTGCCCGGTCGCAATCTCACCCAGGTCGAGTGTCTTGCCCGCCTCCGCCGTGAACTCGCGCCCCAACACAATTTGACCCTTCGCCGCGGTCATTAGCCGATAGGTCACGCCGGGAATGAGTGCCGGCATGACGCAGCGCCCATCCGCCCCGGCGCTCGGACCGTTCCAGTAATTGTGCCGGTCGACGTTGGCGACGTGATCGCCGTCGGCAACGAGCAGGCCCTTTTTGCTGGCCTCAATGTCGAAGCGGAGCGCCCCCGGAGTGACGACGATCTCCAGCGACGGACGATGTTCGGCGGCCGGCTTGCCCGCCAGGTTGACGAAACGCGCCGTTGCCTTGCCGCACGGCTGCAGCCGCACCGTCACCTCCGTGCCCGCTTGCTTGCCCGACAACTCCACGCGCGTGCCCCATTGCTTCTCAGGCTCCAGAAAATAAACGGGATAGCTTTTGTCGGGATCGAGGCCATGCAACTCGAAGCGGCCGTCGCGCACCTCGACCGGAAAGCGCCAATAAAGACTCAGCGCCGTCACGTGCAGCCGGCAGATCATCAACGCCTTGCCGGGGACGGACTTTCCGTCGGGGCTGACGAGGCGGCCCTTC
>DASPXY010001287.1:0-9666 GCA_035637055.1 Gemmataceae bacterium
GACCTGTTCGCCTATCTCCGCAGCACGCAGCCGCTCAACGAGTGATAGGACCAGACAGTTCCATCTCAAGCCAGCAATGATCCTGGTGCGTCAGCTTGCGACCTGGTAAGCTGGCTATTGAGAAGCAGGGGGGGCCTGAGAGTTCGTGGGAGAAAGCGATGAGCGAGCCACTACCTTATTCCTTCGACTTTGATCAAGCAGGTCTCGCGCCCGAACAACGGGAGGAGTTCGAGCGCTGGCTGCGTCAGCCCGTTGCGCCCGAGATCCTCGAAGCGGACAAGGTCTTCCGGGAGCAACTACCGGAACTGCTCCGGACGCACCCCAACCAGTGGGTCGCCTACAGTGGCAGCCAGTGCCTGGGCTTCCACACGTCGGGACAAGCCTTGTACCAGGAGTGTTTGGCCCAAGGGTTCGCGCCCGAACAATTTGTCGTCAAGAACATCGCACCGTTGTTGGAAGGCGATGACCTCATCGTTTGAACCGCCACCCTGGGGACTCGCTCGGTGCCGCTCATCCTGGAAGACCTACCGTTTGCGGACGTGCCTTATGACCTCGCGCTCTCGGGCGGGGGTAGCATCCGGATCGGATCACGCCAAATCGTTTTCTGGGCCACTGTCACGCGCAAGGGATTGGCCGGGTTGCCACCGAACGCGCCGCGGATGCCGTCGGTGTTCGATTCCATCTCCTTTCGGACTCTTTCCTGCCTCGGCTCAATTTGCGGGCTAAACTTGTTGGGACCGCGAACCCGAAGACAAGGCCCGAGTACCTCCGATGTCAGATAGTCCCATCCAGAAGCTGTGTGAACTCCTGCACAACCACGGCCTCGCCATCCTCAAGGAACCGCATCGGTGTGAGGGGTGGCTGCGGTACTCCTGTCCGGAAGAGCAGGGCGATGTGAACGCCCTGCTCGGTGCTCTGAGCCAGCAGGTTCCGCAAGCTTTGCTCACCGGCGTTGACAAGGATGTCTTGATCCGTCGCCTGATGGATGAACTGGTCATGAGTGAAGGGGCTGCTCGTTGGACTGTGGTAGCCTGGGCGAGCGCTCTTGAGAATCTCCCATCAGGAGCGGCTAACGTTGCTCCGACGGCTGTTACCGACAAACTCTGTGGGGGAGTTCCGCCAACTGAGGCTTTCACGGGGTGCGACCACCATGAAGCTGAACCGGTTCGCCCGGCCGCGCTCAGCCACGACATCAAGGGGCAAGTTCGGCAGAGGCTCCTCTTGCGGAGGTTGAAGGAGATCCAGGTCGCCCACAAACGCTACACGGAAGCGCGGGACGAGGACTTTGGGATTGCCCTTTTCCTGGTGGGATTTATTCTATTTGTGCTGAATGCTGCTCTGCTCGCCAGCCTCCATATGAAGATGCCGGAGATTGGCCAGGTTGGGCTTTGTTCGGTTGGTGGAAGTATCGCATTGCTCGTGGGCCTCAAGTCCTTTTGGCATCGCTCGCGAAGGAAGAACACCGCGGTCGCGAAGGAACGTCTGGGACAGGCCATCCAACTCATCTGTAAGGAATTTCCCC
Organism: Gemmataceae bacterium; assembly: GCA_035637055.1. Classification (GTDB taxonomy): domain Bacteria; phylum Planctomycetota; class Planctomycetia; order Gemmatales; family Gemmataceae; genus DASPXY01. Next base: position 1,523 of record DASPXY010001287.1, read on the forward strand.
AGGAAGCGGATTCGTGGGGAGGCGCCCCCGGTTTGTGGGACAAGAAGGCGCTGGAGGACTTGGTCCAACTCCTTGCGGCCAAGCAGGTCGCGGACAATCCGTCGCTGGTTCAGCCTCATCGAGGGCAGACGGTCTTTGCCTTGGGAGTCCTTGGCTGCGTCCTCCCTCTTTTCGCGATCATCGCTTGGGCGGTGGGGAACCAGGATCTGGAAGCCATGAATGATGGAAAGATGGATCGATCCGGGTATTCCCAAACCGACTCGGGCAGAGCCCTCGGTAAGGCCGCATCGCTGGTGTACGCTGGCTTGCTGGGAGTTATCTTTTTGGCCCGAAGCAGCGGCTGACATTTGGTCGGAGAACCGGGTGCCATTCATGCCTCCCCCCGCATCAGCGAGCCCAGACCGCGCTGTGCCTCGGTCAATCTCGCCGGTTCATTCAAGGCATTCCATAACGCGAGTTGCTCGTCCGGAGTCAGCGCGATAGTCTTGTCGCGCGCAGCGAACACTTCCTTACGGGCCTGCGCGATCATCACGGTCCGCACGTAGTCGCTTACGCTGATGCGGCGCAGGCCCGCCGCTTCGGCGAGGAACGCCTTGCTTTCCTCGTCCAAGCGGAGCAGCAGCGCGCAGGTCGTTTGACCTTTCGTTCGCTGTTCGGGACCACGCGCTTTGGCCATTGCAGAATCTCCTTCCCTTTGATTGTATCCGTTCCGCAGGACGGTCAAGTTTGTCCGCTACAACTCTGGGTTCCTGTTGCTGGGTGACATCGGGTGCCCATTCTTCCCCGTGACTGCTGGCAACAATCCGGATGCATTGGCTTGTGGCCCGGTGCTACAATGATCAGTGCCGTCGCCCGTAGTACCGAAGTCTCCAGGGAGATTTACGATGGCAAAAAGAGCATCCAGCGCGGGGCAAGCCAGCGCCTCGACGATCTCGGATCAGGTGCCTGGCGGAACGAACAAAGCGGCCGAACAGGCACGGCGCATTTGGGAGCGGCTGCGGGCCACATTCGAGGCGGACGCGGAGGGCCTGACTGCGCTCCTGGAACACGTTGCGAAATCCCAGGGGGCGAAGCCCGCGCGCCTTCCCCTCCGCGTCAAGGTGGTCCTCTATCCGGAGGAGGAGGGCGGATTCACTGTGGCCGTGCCGGCGCTGCCAGGCTGCACCACCGAGGGGGAGACTCGTGAGGAAGCACTGGCCAACATCCGAGAAGCGCTTCAGGCATATCTCCTGTCCACATCTGGCGCCTTCGAGATGGAAAAAGATGGGTTGGCAGAGGAGATCGAGCTTTGAAGCGGATCTCGGGCAAGCAAATGTGCAAGGTTCTCAAGCGTCACGGCTGGGTCGAGGACCGCGTCGAGTCCAGCCACCACACGTTCAAGAAGCCCGGCGTCATGCAGATTGTGACCGTCACCGTCCACGGCCACAAGACCATGAAACTCGGCCACCAGTGCGCGGTCATGAAGCAAGCCGGGCTCACCGAAGTTGACCTTTGAGGGGCATGGCTCCGACCAGGAGCGCGCGACAATGCGTCGAGCGGACGCAACTCCGTGCAACTCTCAAGCGAGGAAAAGCACCCGCAATGTCCACCCACTCCGCCGCGACCGCACCCGAAGATCTCAACCCTTTCCACATTGCTGCCCAGCAGTTCGACCGTGCGGCTGCGTACATGCCGCATCTGAAAAAGGGCCTGATCGAGTTCCTCAAACATCCCTGCCGCACGGTGACGGTCGAGTTCCCGGTCGAAATGGCCGACGGTGCCGTGCGGATGTTCGTCGGCCATCGGGTGCTGCACAGTCAGGTCCGCGGCCCCGGCAAGGGCGGCATTCGCTACCACCCCAACGTTACCGTCGATGAGGTGCGAGCGCTGGCGTCGTGGATGACGTGGAAGTGCGCTATCATTGATGTGCCGTTTGGGGGAGCCAAGGGCGGCGTCGCCTTCAACCCCAAGGAAACGACCGAGTCCGACCTGCGCAAGATCACGCGCCGCTACATCTCCGACCTGGGCGAGTTGATTGGCCCGCACACCGACATTCCGGCCCCCGACATGTACACCGACGCCCGCACCATGGCCTGGATTTACGATACCTACGCCATGATGCACCCCGGCCGCAACAACCTCCCCGCCGTCACCGGCAAGCCGCTGGACATCGGCGGCTCGCACGGCCGCAACGAGGCGACGGCGCGCGGCTGCCTGTTCGCCGTCCAACGTGCCCTGGCGCGCGGTGCGGTGTCGGGGCTCGATGGAGTCCGCGGCGCCCGCGTCGCGGTGCAGGGCTTCGGCAACGCCGGCGCCATCGCCGCCGCGCTGTTTCATGAGGCCGGCGCGAAGGTCGTCGCCGTCAGCGACTCTGGCGGCGGCGCACGCCGCGAGGAAGGGCTCGACCTCGCCGCCGTCACCGCCCACAAGGCCAAGACCGGCAGTGTCACCGGCACGCCAGATACTCGCCCGCTCAGCAATGACGAGTTACTATCTCTCGAATGTGATATTCTCATCCCGGCGGCGTTGGAGAATCAGATCCGCCGCGACAACGTCGCCGCGGTGCGTGCCCGCTTCATCGTCGAGGCCGCCAACGGGCCGACGACACCGGCCGCCGATCGCATCCTCTACGAGCGCGGCATCGCCGTGCTGCCGGACATCCTGGCGAACTCCGGCGGCGTCTGCGTCAGTTATTTCGAGTGGGTGCAGAACATCGAGAACGAGCAGTGGGACGAGGACGAGGTCAACCAGAAGTTGCGCGTCAAGATGGAGCGAGCGACCGATGCCATGCTGGCGAAGCAGGCAGAGGTCAACGCGCGGTTGAAAAAAGAAGGCTCCACCTTGCCGCTCGTGGACCTGCGGACGGCGGCGCTCATCGTCGCCGTCGAGCGCGTGGCGGGCGTGGCGCTGGAGCGCGGCATCTGGCCGTGAGCGAAACCCCTCCCCCCAACCCCCTCCCCCACAGGGAGAGGGGGAGAAGAAGAGATACTGCTTGGCTGGCTCCCCCTCTCCGCTTCGGGGAGGGGGTTGGGGGGAGGGGTTTCGCTCACAGTTCGTCGAGCCAGCCGGTGCGCGTCTCGCCCTGCTGGTTCGCCTGCCAGTATTTGCCCGTCGTGACGTCGAGACAGGTCAGCCAGCCGCTGCCGTAGGCCCGTGTGTCAATGCAGACCGCATGGCCGAGATTCTTCGGCTTGCCCGACCTCTGCCCCGAGTGACCGCACACCATCACCTTCCCGGACTCGTGAGGCGCGGCCTTATCGAAATGCTCCCAGTAGAGCATGTAATCGGGCTGGTCCTTCAGGGGAGAATGCGGGTAGGCATTGGCGTGAACGAAGAAGTGCGTCTCCATCTCGTACCAGCCGCGTGTCTCTTCGTCCAGGAATCGCCAGTGGGCTTCGGGGACGTCGGCGAGAGAGCCAACGTCCTTGCGCGGTGAGTAGGAGGCGAGCGTTTTGTCGCCGCCGCAGTAGAGCCACTCCTTGAGAGCGTCGTTGCTGCGACGAGCCTGCAGCATCATCCATTCGTGGTTGCCGCGCAGCGCCACGAGTTGCCCGCGCTGCTGCCAGTTGATCAGCCAGTCGAGCACCGCCGCCGACTCCGGGCCGCAATCCACGTAATCGCCGAGCGTGACGAGGACATCCTCGGGACGGAACGGCACGAACGCCGCCAGCGTGGTCAACGCCTTGAAGGATCCGTGGATATCGCCGACGGCGAGGCAACGCGGGCCGGTCCGTCCGGAGGTCATGCGCCCGCCCCTCTCAGCCCTTCACGCGGCTCAAATACTGGCCGCTGCGGGTATCGACGACGACCTTCTCGCCGATGCCGATGAACGGCGGCACGGTGATCTTCAGGCCGGTCTCAAGGGTCGCGGGCTTGTACTGCGCCGTGGCGGTCGCGCCCTTGACGCTCGGCTCGGTGTCGGTGACTTCCAGTTCGACCGTCGCGGGTAATTCCAGGTCCAGCGCTTTGTTGTCGTGGAAGATGACCTGCACGGTGGTGCCTTCCTTGAGGTACTTCATCACGTCGCCGACCAGGGCCGCCGCCAGGGGCATCTGATCGTAGGTCTCCGTGTCCATGAAGATGAAGCCATCGCTGTCCTTGTAGATATACTGCAGATCGCGTTTCTCCAGATAAGCCTGATCGACCTTATCCTCCGGGTGGACACGCTGATCGTTGACGAACCCCGTTTTGAGGTTCTTGAGTTTGAGGGTAAGCTTCGAGGGCAGGTTGCCCGGGGTCTTGAGTTCCCGGTCGAGCACGCGGTAGAGCTGCCCCTCCATGAAGATCACCATGCCCTTGTTGACTTCACTGAATTTGATCGAGGCCATAAACCTCCTCCGTTTCGCTTCGATTGAGAAAGAAACAGGCCGGCTCGCGCTCTGGCCAAGGAAACAAGTGACTGTCTTCTCCGCGGCTCAGAGCAGCTGGCGGAATTCGTCGTTGGTCAAGCCTGCGTCTCGGACGATGTTCCCCATTGTGATCGCGTTCACCGGATTGTGACGGGGAACGGTTACCGTGCGGATACCGTCGGTCATCACGATGTGCTTGCCCTGGCGGGCGATCTTCAAGCCCGCCTTCTCCAGGGCACGAACCGCATCGAGGTGATTGACCCCCGGTAACTTCGGCATGCCTCTCCCCTCCTACACCTCCACTTCAACTTCGCGCACCTTTGCGCCACGTACCTGATCGTGGATCACGGCGAGGTATTCACGAATCGCATCCGCAATGTTCTCCAGCGCCTCGCGTTCTGTGGCTCCTTGCGAGTGACAACCCGGCAGGCCCGGGACCGAGACGGCAAAACCCTCGTCGGATTCTTCCAGCACCACTTTGTATCGCATCGTCACCTCCAAGGGCTTGCTGAGCCTTCGCCTCAGGGGCCTGGAGCGGGGGCACTGCGGCCGCGCCACCTCCATAGGAAGTATACCGGAATTCCCGTCAGCACAATAATCAACCCGGGCCAGGTATATTTCGGCTTGACAATCAACAGGTCGAGCATGATCGCAGCACAAAGGAAGACGTACAGGGCCGGCAGGACCGGGTAGCCGAACGCCTTGACCGGCCGCTCCAGGTATGGCTGCGTCCGCCGCAGCACGAACAGGCCCGTCACGGTGAGCACGTAGAAGACGAGCACCGCGAAGATGACGTAGTCGAGCAGTTCGTTGTAGGTTCCCGAAAAGACGAGCAGGATCGACCAGGCGCCCTGCAGCACGAGCCCGACCGCGGGGACGCTGCGCCGGTTGAGATGCCCCACGCCTTGGAAGAACAACTTGTCGCGCGCCATGACACAGTACAGCCGCGCCCCCATCAGTGTCATGCCATTGACGCAACCGAACGTCGAAATCATGATGGCAATCGCCATCAGCGGCGCACCGAAGTTCGGCGACCACAGTTCCAGCACGGCAGTACCGACGCGGTCGTCGCGCGCCCGGGCGATGCCCCGTTCAGATGCAGGGATTGCGTCCAGTTCGGCCTTGACCTTCTTCGCCTCCTCCTTGCGCTCCTGCTTTTCCAGCAGTTCCAGTTGCTCCTGGAGCTTACTCAGTTTCTCTTTGACTTTCGGCGTCGGGCGCACAGGCAGCGCCGAGACATAGGCGACGTTGGCGAGCAGGTAGAGCAGGATGACCGTGCCGGTGCCCAGCGCCAGGCTCAGCGGCAGGGTGCGGCGCGGGTTGCGCGTCTCGCCGGCGGTGAAGGTAATGTTGTTCCAGGCGTCCGCCGAGAACAGGGCGCCGACCATCGCCCCGCCCGCCACCATCAGGGCGATGACCCACGTCGCCGCGCCGACACGGCGGCCGATGCCCTGATAGGTGTCCGTTTCCTGAATCCCGCCCCACAAGTCGGAAGCATTCGCCTGCCAGACCACCGCACTGCCAACCACAAACAGGCCGATGAGGATGAGCAGTACCAGGGCGAGCGTCTTCGCGACGGTCATCAGGTTCTGGACGAACTTGCCCTCCTGCACGCCGCGGCAGTTGAGCCAGGTGAGGAAGGCAATGACGACGACGGCGACGAGCTGCCCCGCCGAGATGGTGAAGTGCTTCATCTCGAAGAACGGTAACTGGTTGCCCTGTTCGTCGTTGAGAAAGGGGACCGAGAAGGGCAGGTAGAGCTTCAAGTTTACATTTGCAATCTTGAAAATCTCATTATCAGTCCCAAGGGCCGGCACCAGTACGCCGAGGTACTTGGCGAAGACGACGGCTACCGCGGCGATGGAGCCGGTCTGGATGACCAGGAAGCAAGTCCAGCCGTACAGGAAGCCCCACATCGGGCTGTACGCTTCGCGCAGAAAGACGTACTGCCCGCCGGCGTGGGGCATGGCGGCAGCCAGTTCGGAGTAGCTGAGGGCGCCAAGGATGGTCATGACGCCAGCCAGGCCCCAGATCGCGAGCAGCCACCCGGTCGAGCCGACATCGCGGGCAATGTCGGCCGAGGTGACGAAGATGCCCGAGCCGATCATCGTGCCGATGACCAACATGGTCACGTCGAACGGGCCGAGGCGGCGCTGGAAGCCAGCGTCTTCGCGATCGACGCTGGCGTGGCTTTTATCCGGCCTTGCGGCGGTGGTCATGACGGTTGGATCCTATCGTCGGGTTGCTTGATCTGGTCGTCGAGCATCCCAGCCGGGGAAACGCCGTGGGTACAGATCTCGCCGCGCAACTCCTTGCCGAGAAGGCTGTGGCGACGCCCGTACAGGAAGTAGATGAGCAGACCCAATCCCAGCCAGCCGAACAGCCGATACCAGTTGGCGGGCGGCAGCGACAGCATCAGCACCAGGCAGGCCCCGATGCCCAGGATGGGCACGACCGGGACGAACGGACAGCGGAACGGCCGCTCCGCGTTGGGGTTGGTCCGGCGCATGATCAGCACCGCGGCGCAGACGATGACGAAGGCGAACAGGGTGCCGATGTTGGTCAGGTGCAGTAGGGCGTCGATCGGCAGGAAGGCAGTCATGAGGGCGACGAAGGCGCCAATGAGGATGGTGCTCTTCCAGGGAGTGCGGAAGCGTGGGTGGACGTCGGCGAAGAACTTGCGCGGCACCAGGCCGTCGCGGGCCATCGCCAGAAAGACGCGCGGGGCGCTGAGCATCATGACCAGGAGCACCGAGGTGATGCCCGCCACGCCCGCGGCGGAGATGATGAACTCGGCCCAGGGCAGATCCTTCTGCCTGAAGGCGTCGGCGACGCCAGCGTCCTTGCTCAGGTCCTGGTAGGGGACCATGCCCGTCAGGACGGCGACGACGCCGATGTACAGCACCGTGCAGACGATGAGCGAGGTGATGATGCCGATGGGCACGTCCCGCTGCGGGTTCTTCGCCTCCTCGGCGTGCGTGGACACCGAGTCGAAACCGATGTAGGCAAAGAAGATGATGGCCGCCCCCGCCAGCATGCCGGTCGGCTCGCCCGCGGCGTTCTCCTGCCCCAGAAGGGGGATGCCGAAGAAGCTGACCCCGGTCCAGCCGTAGGGAGCAAAATCCTTGCTCCAGTTGTCCGGGTTGATGAAGAAAGCTCCGACCAGGATCACGAAGATCACCGCCGCCACCTTGATCATCACCATGACAGCGTTGAAGCCGGCGCTCTCGCTGATGCCCTTGACCAGGACCGCGGTCACGGCGAACACCACCAGGATCGCCATCAGGTTGATGACCGCTTGCTGATGGTTAGTGATCTTGGCCTCGACCACCGGATCTCCGACCAGCCCCACCACGACGGTTTCGGTCTCGACCGTGTCCTTCTTCCCATCCTTCCCCTTCTTCAAGGTCTTGAGCTCGAACACCCAGAAGATCCCGTCCGCTGGCTTCTTGCTCCCGTCCGACCAGCGGGCAGGCGTGTCCTTCTTCACCTTCTGCCCGCCTGTGTGGTCCCACTCCCACCCCTTCATCACCTTCTGGCCCACCTCGAACGGCTCGTCGCCTTGCTTCGCGGCAGCCTTCTCCTCCTGGTCCTTCAGCACCGCCGGGCTCACCTCGGCGCGCGCGTACTCCGCCTTCACGTTCGGCAGGAGGTGGCCCTCATCGTACTTGGTCGGCGCCCCCGACAGCGCCACAGGCAGGACGAGCCCCAACTTGGCCAGCACGCTCTGGAAGTAACCGGACCAGCCGTTGGCCACTGTCGCCGCCCCGACGGCGTATTCCAGCACCAGGTCCCAGCCGATGATCCAGGCGAACA
>DASPXY010001288.1:0-2706 GCA_035637055.1 Gemmataceae bacterium
GGAAGGACTGGCCGAATCTCAAGGCCATCTCGGAAGAGCCGAAAGAGCGAGCATTGCGGATATACGTGAACAAGTTGAAGTGGATCGACACCAACACTGCGGAGGTAGAGGCTGGCTACTGGTTCCCCACGAAGTTCGCCGGTCAGGGCTACTTCGGGGACCATCGGGTCGTGCGTCGCGATGGGCGGTGGGTTGTGGCGAAGATCACGAACGAAACGAGCAGTTGAAGACAGAGTGAGGGCTGGGGTCTGGAGACAAGGCCGCGGTGCGAGTGCGGACAATTAGTCCGCACTCGCACCGCGGCCTTGTGTGTTTCTCCTGCAGAGCAAGGCTGTGCTATTCTTTCAACGGGCTGCCGGGAGCAGTTCCGGTGAAGCGGCGCCGCTGGCGGGTGCTGCTTGTCGTTCCTGTCCGCCGTGAAGGAAAGTGCCCGTGGCCGTACCGCTGGTTCCGTTGCTTGTTCGTATCCCCGCCGACATCGACCCGATCGAGCGCGGCGAGCGTTTCGAGGATCCCATCAACCGGGCGCTTCGCCAGGGAGGTCGGCTGGGCCGGGTGACCGGCGGCGGCACCGAGATGTGCCTGGGCGGCCGGCGCTTCGTGACCGGCTGCCATCTCGACGTGGACGTCAAGGACGTGGCCCGAAGCCTGCCCATTCTCCGGCAGACGCTGCTCGACGCAGGGATTCCGCGCGGCACGCGCGTCATCAACAGCGACACCGATGAAGTCTTGCTCATCGCCCCCGCCGCCGATGTCCTGCGACCGCCGTTGCGGCGGCAGGTTGCACCCGAGTACCCCTGGACCGAGAACGAGGTGGTCGGCTACCGCTTGTCGCCGGAGGCCCTGGCGCTGCTGTACGTCCGGCAAGCGGGCCGCTACCCGATCTTCCGTGTGCTCGACTGGTCCCGCCCTGGGATGCCTTGCGGAGACACCATGCGTGGACTGCTCTGCCGGCGGGAGCGGCGCTATGCCCTCGGCGGACGCTTGTACGCGATCGGCTGGCAGCCCGTGGGGCTGTTCTCGGCAATCCGGCTGCCCGGCCGGCTCGACACCCGGTGCCTTGAGCCGTCGGGCCTGGTGCTGCCTTGTCGAGAGCGGTACCTGCGCCATCGGATCTGTGCGTTCGATAGCTGGCCTCACTTCGACGAGTTCCTGCGGCAGTTGTTCGGTCTGGCCCCGATGACGCCTGAGCAGCGGATGATGAACGAAATCGGCGTCGGCTCGCTGGCGCATCACTTCGCCGTCTGGTCCGCCTCCGGTCCGGTGAGTGCGGAACAGGCGTATCAGATGTTCGCGGCGTATGTTCGCAAGGATCGCAACAAGCCGGTCGTCCCGCCGACGGAGGCGCTGCGGCAGTTTGTCCGCGAGCTACGAGCGCACTTCCAGCGCCTGGAGACAGCTGAACCGTGGGCCAACACGTTCCGGGCGGCCGAAGGGTTCATGATCGTCCCGCTGTACAAGTCGCGAGCCGCCGAGGTGCGCCAGGTGATGCGGACGTTGGCTCGGCGCCATCGGCTGTTCGTCTATGAACCGCACACCGAAGAGGTGTTCGCCGGTCCGCCGGTCCCGAGTCGCCGTCGCGCGTAGCCACTCTCTTGTATTTGCCCGGTTCGACGATGAGAATAGCCGCGAATGCTGTGCTGCCGGCTACCAATGAAAGCGAGAGTCTCGTGGACCGTGAGCAATACTGGGATCTGGTCGAAAAGGCTCGTCCGCGCAACAACGACCCGGAAGCCCACTGTTCTGCCCTCATCCGCCACCTGAAACGATTTCCCCCCGCCGAGATCGTCAATTTCGAGTTTATTTTCTGGAGCCTGGTGAAAGAGGCGTACCGGCGCGATCTCTGGAGGGTGGTGTACGCGATCAACGGCGGCTGCTCGGATGACGGCTTTGCCTACTTCCGCTGGTGGTTCGTGATGCAGGGGCAGGATGTGTTCGAGACGGCGCTGGCTGACCCGGAGTCGTTAGCGGAGATCAGCGGTGCCGCGGAGGAATTGCCGGAATGCGAGGAGTACGCGAGTGTCGGCTGGGGCGCCTACGAGGAAGCCACAGGGGAGGAGATGCCCGACAATCGCAACCTCGGTGGCCGGGCTCGACTGCGCGGCCGCTGGACGCGCAGTAAGGGTGGCTTTCGCCGCAAGTATCCGATGTTATGGCGCCTGCAGCATGACCCGCCGACGATCGATCCAGCCTGGCTGAAGTGGAAAGGCTGGACGGTGAAACGTATGGCGCAAACCATCCACGAGGAAAGGCGCTGGGCGGAGTTGCCGATCCTGGCCGACGCCCTGGAGGAGGCCGGCTGCGGGGAGCCGTTTCTGCTCGACCACCTGCGCGCCGGCCGCCGCCACGCCCGTAGTTGCTGGGTGACGTACTTTCTCCTGCGAAAAAAGCCACGGTAGAGGTGGGCAAACAGGAGCGACACGGATTGTCGGGGGATTGTTAGTTCGCGACAATGACAACACGGTCCCAGGGGAGCCGCGTCGTCCAATCCTGAGCGGAGGAGATATCCATGATCCGGACCTGCTCGGTTTGTCTGCTCGCTCTTGCCGCCTTGCTCGCCCGTCCCGCGTCGAGCCAGGCGAATTTTTGGCATCGGCATCGCATCGTGTTCGGGCCGTGCCTGCCGTGCGGACTCCTCCACTGCCGCGTCCCCCTGTTCGTTCGTTGTATTCCTGTGCCGCCGCCCCTTCCGGTCGTGGTGACACG
>DASPXY010001289.1:0-5279 GCA_035637055.1 Gemmataceae bacterium
CTCCTGCGCGATACGCGGTCCGGGAATGAGGGTCGCAACGCGGAAGCGTTCACTGCGTGATTGTCTTGATGACCCGGCAGGCTGATCTCACCGTGGCGCGGGTACGACCGCAAACCATCCCGACGTCACCGATAGTGTGGCGGTGAGCGGAAGAAGAGTGTCGCCCGGAGTGTCTGTTCGCTGTGAAATCGCCCCAAACGCGCTGTCGATGCGTGTGGTTCCCAAGCCTTCGCCCGACGTCAGCGGTGGTAGTATCCTCGGCAGCCATTGGGGTGTTGGACACGCCCTCGCTCGTCCCTGCGAACCGATCGTCAGGATGTGGCCGCCGCCCTGTCCAGGAGCGATACTTGATCCCCCATGTCGACCGACTGACGCAGTTTCGCATCCAGGTCCAGTAGAAAACGGGCGTCGGCATGTCGGTCCGCTGCGCGTTACGGATCTTGACTTGGCCACTTCGGTCGATCACACCGAAGCGTGCAACGCCGAGAGCCGAATTGCCCTCGGTGTGTCGGGACCGGATCGCACAACGCCTTGGGACCGCTGCAGAACTCGAACGCCGACGCCGCCGATCTACGGCCGGTGCTGCTGCCACCAGGCCCACGCCCGCGCCTCCGTCCACTCGCCTGCGCACGCGCAGCCGGCCAGTGCCTCGTCCAGGCTGCGGGCGTCAGGAAAACGCTCCGCCGGAGCCTTGGCCAGGCAGCGGCGCAGCACCGCTTCCAGGTCGGCCGGGGCGTTCGCCAGCGGCGGCACCGCCTCCTGGACGTGAGCCAGCATCACCTCCAGGGCCGTGCCCCCCTGGAACGGCGGCCGGCCGGCCAGCAGGAAGTACCCCAGTGCCCCGAGGCTGTAGAGGTCGCTGCGGGCATCGACGGCCTCCGCCCCCCGCGCCTGCTCGGGCGCCATGTAGGCCGGCGTCCCCAGCACGGCCCCCTTGGCGGTCAGCCGGCTCGGGTCGTCGTCGCGGGCGCCGGCCGCCCGTACCAGGCCGAAGTCCAGCAGCTTGGCCACGTCGTGCAGCCCGCCGTGCCGGCAGACGAGCACATTGCCCGGCTTGATGTCGCGGTGGACCAGCCCGGCGGCATGCGCCTCCTGCAAGGCGCCGCACAGTTGGCGGAGGAAATGGACCGCGCGCGCCGGCGGCAGCGGGCCGTAGTGCGCCACCAGGTCGTCCAGGTCCAACCCGGGCAGATACTCCATGACGTAGTAGAACGTGCCGTCCTCGGCGTGGCCGTAATCGTAGATCGCGACCGTGTTGGGGTGCGTCAACTGCGAGGTGGCCTGGACCTCGCGCTCGAAGCGGCGGAGCATCTGCGCGTCGCCGCCACTGTCCGGGCGGATCAACTTGACCGCACAGGGGCGCTTCAGCAGGCGGTGCTCGGCCAGGTAGACCTCGCCCATGCCGCCGGCACCCAGGCGCTCCTTGAGCTGGTACTGCCCCAGCCGGCGGGCCTCGGATGCCGCACGCCGCAGGGCGGCGATCTGGTAGGACGCATTCGTCGCGGTGGCCACTCCCACGGACAGCACCACGGCGGACGAGGTGAAAAGTTCCGGCCAGTAGGCACGCACCACGGGGTTGATAATCCCGGCCGCCAGGATCGTCGCCAGGGAAATCAGGGCCATGCCTGCCACGGCTGCCAGCACGCGTCGCCAGTCGTCCGGAACCAGCACGCCGTAGTTTGCTATCACGATGAACCAGGTGAGAATGCAAACCGCGTTGGCGCCGGTGAACCAAAGGCTGGCGTACTCGGGCCCCACGCGCCCTCCGGGAACGGAAAAGGCCAGGTAAGCGTACTGCCGGTAGCCGAGCGCCACGGTCCACAGGCCGAAGAAGACCAGGGCGAGCTGGCGCAGCCGGGCCAGGGACACCGTCGGCCGCAGCCACAGGTGGGCGGCGATGGCGCAGGCATACAGGCAAAGAACCGCGAAGAGGAATCGCACAGGGGTGCGAAACGAATCGCTGTCGTTGAGGAAGTCGAAGTCGCCGAAGCGGAGGAACCACAGCGAGAGCAGGGCGATGCCGACGACCACGAAGCCCAGGCGCAGCCGGCGGTAATACAGGAGGCGGATGCCGCTTTCCTCGGCTGACGGCACGTTGATCGGGTGCGGGACCAGCTGCCGGCGCGGTAGCGCGAGAGCAGGGCTTGCCTGGTTCCAACCCTCGGTCGAGGAGGACCGCCGCAGCAAACGAACGACGGGGTCGGCCGTGCTCTCGGCATGCTCCAGCCGCCGCTGGCACGCGGGGCAGCCCGTCAGGTGCTCGGCCAGCCGGTCGAGAACCTGCACGGCCACGCGGCCGTGTGCGAAGGCGGCCAGTTCCTCATCGGTCGGACAGGCACACTCGAGCATGATGGTTTCCAGGTTCTGCGACAGCCCTGGTTGGCGATCCGTTTCATCGGTGTATACCTGTCACGGCGCGCCGCCCGGTAGTTGCTGTTGCTGTCATTCTAGGGTTGGCCGCGCCGGCGGTAACCCGATGACTCCAGCGACAGGCCGGGTAGAATAGCAACCGCCCTCTCCCCGGAGGGCCACACCGTTCCTTCCGAGCCCGCCGCGCCCGCAAGGGCCGTTGTTGGCGCCGCGGGCTCGTGCGGAGAGCCCATGGACCCCGAGCGCGTCACCTCGCTGTCTCTGCTCGACCGGGCGCGCCACCACGATGAGCCAAGTTGGCGGCGACTGGTCGCGGTCTGCGGCCCCCTGGTCGAGCACTGGTGCCGCCGCGGGGGCGCTTGCCCGGAGGATGCCGCCGACCTGGCACAGGAAGTATTCCTCGCGGTTTCCCAGGGCCTGGAGCGGTTCGAGCGCCGCGGGCCGGGCAGCTTTCGCGGCTGGCTGCGCGGCATCACCCGCCACAAGCTCCTCGATTACTACCGCCGGGCCCAGCGCCAGGCAGCGGCCGCAGGTGGCTCGACGGCACTCCAGCAGCTGCACGAGATCCCCGACCCGCAGCCCGGCTCCGACGAGGACGCCGACGAGATGAGCGGCCTGTACCGGCGGGCCCTCGACCTGATCCGCGGCGAGTTCGAGACGCGGATCTGGCAGGCCTTCTGGCTGACCGCGGTCGCGGGGCGGGAGGCGCCGGCCGCCGCCGCCGAACTGGGGATGTCGCCTGTCGCCGTCCGCGTCGCCAAGTCGCGCGTGCTCGCCCGGCTCCGGGCCGAAGCCGAGGGACTGATCGACTGACCCGCTCGCCTGCCGCCGCACTCCCCCTCCGCTGCCTTGCCCCGGCGGGTCATTTCGGCCGCGCCGACATTCGTGTAACACCTCCGACGATTCCTTTCTTAGAGGGGCGGCGGACGCCCGAAGCCGCACACCCAAAGTTCGTGACCGAGCCGGTCACGAACGCGCCGCCCCACCATCCCTTTGCAGGAGAGTGAGGCCCTTATGCGTTACCACTCCATCTATCTCGCCGGCACTGCGCTGGTGCTCGGCTGTTGTTTCGGCCTGGCGGGCTGTGCGCGGGCGCCCTCGGAAGCGCCGCCCGCAGCACGGCCGCCGGTCACCGTCAGTTACCCCGTCGAGCGCGAGGTCACAGACTCCGCGTGCTTCACGGCCCGGACGGCCGCAGTCGATGCCGTCGAGGTGCGGGCCCGCGTCTCGGGCTACCTGGACACGGTCCACTTCAAGGAAGGGGCGCTGGTCAAGAAGGGCGACGTGCTCTTCGAGATCGACCCGCGCACCTACAAGGCGGTCTTGCAGCAAGCCGAGGGCAACCTCGCGGCGGCCGAGGCCCGCGTCAAGCGGCTGGAGGCGGACTTCGCTCGGGCAGAGCAGCTGATCCGCGCGCGGGCGTCCAGCCGAGAAGATTACGACAAAATCGTCGGCGACCGCGGCGAGGCGGTGGCGTCGCAAGCGTCCCTGACGGCGGCCGTGGAACGAGCCCGGCTGGACCTGGGCTTCACCCGGGTCACCGCGCCCGTCAGCGGCCGCATCAGCCGCTACCACGCCACCGTGGGCAACCTGGTGCAGGCGGGCGACCTGACCGGCGGCACGCTGCTCACCACCATTGTGTCGGTGGACCCGATGTACGCCTATTTCGACGTGGACGAGCACACCGTGCTGCGCGTCAAGCAGTTGATCCGCGACGGCAAGGCCCAATCGCCCGACGACGGCGACATCCCCGTGTGGCTCGGCCTCGCCAATGAGGACGGGTTCCCCCACCGGGGCACCGTCAACTTCATCGACAACCAGGTCAACCCCCGGACCGGCACCCTGCGCGTACGGGGCGTCTTTCCCAACAAGGACGAGGCGCTCGCCCCCGGCCTGTTCGCCCGCATCCGCGTGCCCATCGGCGCCCCCCACCAGTCCCTGCTCATCGCCGAACGCGCGCTGGACACGGACCAGGGGCAGAAGGTGGTTTACGTCGTCGGCACGGACAACCAAGTGGCCGTCCGCCCTGTCCGCCTCGGCGCGCTCCACGACGGCCTGCGCGAAATCGCCGATGGCCTGAAATCCGGCGAGCGAGTGATCGTCAACGGCCTGCAGCAGGTCCGGCCGGGCATGACCGTCGAGGCGAAGCAGGTAGCCATGCCTCACAGAAAGTGACTGGTGCTTGGTGATTGGTGATGAGTGAGAAGACAGGGCAGCCCGTTTCCCATCTTCTCTTCCGCCAATCACCAATCGCCGATCACCCCTCACCACTCACCAAGGAGAATAGCCATGTTAGCCCGTGTCTTCATCAACCGCCCGGTCCTGGCGTGTGTGCTGTCCATCGTGATCCTCCTGCTCGGGGCCATCGCAGCGGGCCTCTTGCCCGTCGCCGAGTACCCGGAGGTCACGCCGCCGATGGTCCGCGTTACCGCCGCCTACCCCGGGGCCAACGCCCAGGTGGTGGCTGACACCGTGGCCGCGCCCATCGAGCAGCAGGTCAACGGCGTCGAGAAGATGATGTACATGACCTCGCAGAGCAACAACGACGGGTCGTACACGCTGGACGTGACGTTCGAGATCGGCACCGACGTGAACATGGCGCAGGTGCTGGTGCAGAACCGCGTCGCCATCGCCGAGCCCTCACTCCCCGACGTCGTCCGGGCCATCGGCGTGACCACCAAGAAGCGGGCGCCGGACATCCTGCTGTGCATCAGCCTGTACTCCGAGGACAACCCCGCGACCGGCAAGCCCTATTACAACGCGCTCTACATGAGCAACTTCGCCACCATCCAGCTCAAGGACCCCATCGCCCGCCTGGAAGGCGTCGGCGACGTGTTCGTCATGGGCCAGCAGGACTACAGCATGCGCGTCTGGCTCGACCCCGACAAGCTGCAGTCGCGCAACCTCAC
>DASPXY010001290.1:0-12262 GCA_035637055.1 Gemmataceae bacterium
GTTCCGAGCGGCCGGTGTTCATCTTCGGCCTGCCGCGTTCGGGGACCACCCTCCTGGAGCAGATCCTCGCCAGTCATTCACAGGTCCACGGCGCCGGCGAGTTGCGTTTGGGGCGGGGGGACTTCGAGGCCCTGGCCCGGCTGACAGCGGCCCCGCGCGGAAAAAAGCGGGCAGGGGACACAGCAGCGTTTGCCGGCCTGGCTCAACTTGACTGCGACAGCGTCCGTCGCCTGGGCGAAAGTCATCTGGAGAAGTTACAGGTCTTGCACCCGACGGCGGCGCGCATCAGCGATAAAATGCCTGATAATTATCTTTTTCTGGGACTGCTGGCGACTCTGTTTCCGCGGGCACGGTTCATCCACTGCCGCCGCGATTTGCGCGACGTGGCGGTCTCCTGCTGGGTGACACACTTCCGGCAGATCAACTGGGCCAGCGACCCGGAGCACATCGCCAGCCGGTTCCGGGAATACGGCCGCGTGATGGCCCACTGGCAGCGCGTGTTGCCGGTGCCGGTCTTGACCGTGGATTATGAGGAGACGGTGGCAGACCTGGAGGGAGTGGCGCGGCGGCTGGTGGCCTGGTGCGGGCTCGACTGGGAACCGGCTTGCCTGGCCTTCCACGAGACCGTGCGTCCGGTGCGCACTGCCAGCGTCGCGCAGGTGCGCCAACCGCTCTACGCGCGTTCGGTCGGCCGCTGGCAGCACTACGCCGGCCCGCTCGGCCCGTTGTTTGCCCAGCTGGCTGAGATCTGCTAACAGGCGGCTGGCGTTCAGGTGATCGCCACCGACCTCGGTCATGTCGCGCTGGACTGGGCGAAGGACACGCCGGGATGGGTCAACATGAGGCCGAAACAGAGTCCGGAGCATGCCGAAGGCGCTCCGTTCCTTGACACTCTCCGTTCCGCCAGAGGCGCGCAAGGTTACGAGGAGCGCCACGGCTGGGGGCAACGTGCTTGTACTCGGCAGACTCGATGGTCCCAAGGAGCAAGTCGGCGGCCTACAATTCCATCTCGAAGCCGAGGTTGGCAGCGGAATCGTCGGACACGGGCGAGCGGGCAACTTGTGCTCTGATGGCATCTTTCCTATTAACTATCTGGATTCTATTTGGCTGGGTGCCGCCGAACAGCCGAGTCGGCTTGCGATTGCGGGCGCTTATTTGATACAACTGTATACCAGACAGCCGTCCCGGCGCCGAGAGTCAATCTCGTTCAACGGAATTCGGAGAGGCCCCATGTCGCAATTTCCGCCCGAACGCACGGACCCGACCCAGTGCCCCGGCTGCAAAACGCCCATCCCCGAGGAGGACCGCGTTGACGCGAAGGTGAGTTGCCCTGCCTGTGGGCAGTGGGTACTGGAGACGGGCCTCCTGATCCTCCCGATCGCCGGGGAGCCTGGGACACCGCCCGAGGTGGTACGCTGGTCGGCGCCCCTCTGGAAACGGCGCCAGAGTGCCCCTCGCTCCTCAGCGCCGCGGCCCGAATCGCTTCCGGTCCTTGGCGTCATGGCGCAGGCGAGCCGTCTCGTCGCTGACGGGGTTGCACCCCACCTGGCGGCGGTCGGTGATTCCGAAGCCGAGCGAATCGCTCTGCAGTTATGGCAACGGGCCTGTGCCAATGACAAGGCCGCCGTCGAGCGCATCCTCAATCCCCTGCTCAACGACCCTGACCCGACATTCCTGCACGAAGTGCGAGGGGCGATGGCGCAGGTCGTCTGCCGGGCATGCCGCCGAGCGACCCTTGCCTCTCTGCCTGCGGCCGACATCGAACCCGAGCCGGCCGCGGCAGTCACGGTCGAGGAGCAAAACCTCGCACCCGATACACCCTGCAACTGGTCCTGGCCCCTCGTCAGTGAGCGTACCTCTCGCCACCCAGCGCTACCGGAGTTGGCTCGGGATGAGAACCGAGAGCGGCAGTCGCGCTACTGCCAGGGCTTCGATCCGGATTGGTGGTTGCCAGCCCTTGTCGCCGCGAAGTGGCGCACGGTTTGGTATCCGCGCGAGGCTGCCCGCGAGTCCGTCCAGCAGTGGATGAGGATGATCGACCAGATGCGGGTGGAATACCTGGGTCCGTTCGGGATGCCGGAGCGGGCAGCCGAACTGGAAGCCCAGCGAGACAGCGACCTGGCACTGATCCGACAGCATGCCCCCCATCTCTGTGAAACCGGACCGGGAAACTCCTCGACAGAACCAGACAATTCCTCTCAAGAAACCGTCGAGGTGCAGCGTCCGGTTGCACCGCCATCTGGCCCGCGGCGCGGCCCCAAGGAACCGTCGAAGGATGCCATCGCGGTGTACCGTTACTGGTTCGCGAGCAACATCGCGCTGTCGGAAAGGAAGACGCAGAAAGACCTCGCCGAAGATCCGAACCTGATGAAACTGCTCGGCCGGAAGATCGATCAAGGCACTGTCTCCCGATACCTCAAGCAGGTGAAAGAGTGGATCAAGGCAGGGAACGTCCTGCCTGAAATCGCGGCACCCCTTCCCTCGAAGCCAACGCCCATTGACCCGGAGCGGATAGACCTGGGCGAGCAACGGGAGGGCCGGGCAAAGCACCAGAGGGGGCGCCGTAACTCTGACCGCGACGACTAACTGACGGCCCGTCCTTCCCCGCAAGCCCAGCCCTGCGGGGCTTTTTTCTGCGCATCTCGTCCGCCTTCTCATGTCGTTATTCATGCCGCAAGTGGCACCGTACAGACGGTATGCGCACAGTATGCGCCTCCTCTGGCGCCTATGCGCCGGGAATGAAAAAGGGCCGACGTTCGGCCCAGATTCACCTGGAGACTGAGCCGTGAACGAAACTGAGTTGCTGACCGTGGATCAGCTGGCGGACCGTCTGCACGTCCGCCCGCGAACGGTGCAGGCGTGGGCGCGTCGGGGGCGTATCCCGGCGGTGAAACTGTCCGCGAAGGTGGTGCGCTTCGACTGGTGTGCCGTGCTGGCCACGCTGCGGAACCAGGCCAATCCGCAGGAGGTGCAACATGCCGGCTAACCCTGCTCTTGACTTCCAAGATTCTCCGATGCCGCCCCACGAGGCCGCGGCGCTTGTCTGCCCACCTGTCGAGGCGCTGCTGGTTCCCGCGGCGGTCGCTGGGCCTCTGTGCGGAGTGAGCAAGGCGACGTGGTGGCGATTACATGCCGCCGCGAAGGTGCCGGCACCAGTTCGCCTGGGTGGCCGCACCCTCTGGCGCCGCGCGGAGTTGGTGGCCTTCTGTGAGGCCGGTTGCCCGGATCGGAAGACCTGGGAAGCCATGCAGCGTGCCCGAGAGAGTCGCCGCAATTGAGAACCCCAGCACATTCAGGAACAGACCTTGGTAAGAGGCGAAGAGATGATGATTGATACAGCACCGGCCCTCAAGCCGGAAGACCTCGGCAACCACACCCTCGATGTTGCCCTCGCGTACCTCGGAAGCGGCCTGTCGATCATCCCCGTCGCTCGCGACGGCACCAAGCAGCCCGATGCACGGCTCTTGCCTCGCGAGTACGACGACGACACGGGCCACTTCAAGGCAACCTGGAATCCGTTCAAGGACCACGTCAGGAACGGCGAGCGCGTTCCTGGCCGACTGCCCACTGAGAAGGAGGTGCAGGATTGGTTCGGCCGGCCGAACCCACCAGGGATCGGGGTGATCGGCGGGGCGGTGTCGGGTGGGCTGGAGTGCCTCGACTTCGACACTCGGGCGGAACAGATCTTCCGGGCCTGGTGCGAGATGGTCGAGTCAGAGGCCCCTGGCCTGCTCGCAAAACTATCCATCGCCAAGACTCCGAAGCCTGGCTATCACGTTCGCTACCGCTGCAGTGAGGTGTCCATCCCCGGCAACACGAAGTTGGCGGAAGACCCAGCACTCCCGCCCAAGGAACGAACTTGATCGAAACCCGCGGCGAGGGCGGCTATGCTCTGGCCCCCGGCTGCCCCGCGGAGTGCCATGAGACGGGCCGGCTATACGGACATCACAGCGGGCCGGCGCTGTGCCAGGTGGGCACCATCAGCGCAGCCGAGCGAGCCCTGTTGATCCGCTGCGCGTGGGCCTTCGACCGGAAGCCGGTGGACGAAGACAAGGTGAAGCATTACGGCGGGCATACCATCGAAGTTGGGGTGCGAGTTGGTGACGACTTTAATCAGCGCGGCTTTGGCTGGGCTGAGATCCTCACCGGCTGGACCCTGGCGACCAAGGACGGGAAGGAACACCGCTGGCGCCGTCCAGGCAAGGCAGAAGGATGGAGTGCAACGACCGGCGTTTGCTTCAGCAAAAAGAACGGGTGGGAGCTGAAGGTGTTCACCAGCAACGCCGACCTCTTCGAGCCCGAAGGCACCTACAGCAAGTTCGCCGCGTACGCCCTCCTGCACCACAACGGCGACTTTCCCGCGGCAACCCGGGCTCTGGCCGCAAAGGGCTTCGGAACGCCGACGAGGGGAACCAGTAACGGACAGCCGAGAGCAACTGTCGGAAGTGTCGGCCGTCGGTACGCGCCGATCCTACCCTACCGCCCCTTCCCCGTGGAAGAGCTGCCGCCAATCTTGTCAGAGTACGTTTCCGCTGCTGCCGCCGCCATCGGTTGCGACCCTGCCCTGGTTGCTGTTCCTGCTCTCGCCGTGGCCGCCGGTTGCATCGGCAACGCTCGTGCTGTGGTTCTCAAGCGCGGATGGAACGAGCCCGCTGTCCTCTGGGGAATGACCGTTGCAGAGTCAGGCGACCACAAGACACCAGGATACGAGGCTGCCACCAAACCGCTGAGCGACTTGCAAATGGAACTGTTCGACCAGGAAAAGCAGCAAATGGAGGACTACCGGAAACAGTTGGAAGAGTGGCAAGCGGTCGAGAAAGACCAGCGCGGAGAGAAGCCCGAAAAACCGGACCCTGCCCGGGTCTACCTGACCAACGACGCCACCATTGAGGCCCTTGGCGAACTTCTGCGAGACAACCCACAGGGCGTCCTGTTGGCCAGGGACGAAATGGACGCCTGGTTTCAGTCCCTCACGCGATACAAGGGCAAAGGCGGTGGGACGGACCGGCCGCATTGGTTGGAATTGCACAAGGCCGGGACGCTGATCCTGCATCGCCTGACGCGCGAGCAGAAGCGCCTTTCCGTTCGCCGGGCCGCAGTTTCGCTGACCGGCACCATCCAACCTGGCATCCTCGCGGCAGCCCTCGACCGGGAGTCTCTGCAGGCTGGCCTGGGCGCGCGGTTCTTGCTGGCCATGCCTCCACCGCGACGCCGGGTTTGGACCGAGACCGAAGTACCCGAGGAGCTGGTGGGACGCTACCGCTGTCTGCTGATGGATCTCCTCGGACTCCCCTTGGCGGATACCCAGAAGCGGTGTCCGTACTACCTCGGTCTGTCCCACGGCGCGAAACAGGCGTGGGTCAAGTTTTACAACGAATGGGGTCAAGTTCAATTTTCGAGGCCGAGGGCGAACAGAAATCGACCTTCGCTAAGATCGA
This sequence comes from Gemmataceae bacterium, assembly GCA_035637055.1. Lineage (GTDB taxonomy): Bacteria > Planctomycetota > Planctomycetia > Gemmatales > Gemmataceae > DASPXY01. The sequence continues at coordinate 5,439 of DASPXY010001290.1, forward strand.
GGCGTATGCTTCCCGGCTCATGCTCATCCACCATGTCATCACCGAGATTGCCGTAGGTGGTCCGAGGGTGCCACAAGGGAGGAACTCGACCCTCCCACCCATCACCGAGGCAAGCGCCCTTGCTGGCATCAAACTGGCGCGGTGGTTCGCTGCCGAGGCAGTCCGCATCTATGCCGTCCTCCGCGAGTCCCAGGAAGAGCGGGACGTGCGGAAGTTGGTGGAGTGGATCACCTCCCAGGGTGGCCGGGTCACTGTTCGCCAGATGCAGCGCAGCAACAGCCGCAAGTGGCCGTCCAGCGAACTTGCCGAGGAAGCCCTCGGGAAACTGGTTGAGATGGGGTTGGGGCGATGGGAGGAACCCATCTTCCGAGCGGGAGGTGGCAATCCCGCCCGCTGGTTCGTTCTCCCGCGTTCGACGCCTGACACTTCCGACAGTTGCTCTGGCGAAGGCGTAGCGGTCGCGAACGGCCCTTCCGACACTTGCTCCGATAGTCGCTCCGGCGACCGACAGACAGGAAAGGGGAACAATGGTGCAAGCGGTTTTCAAGGAAAGGCTTGTGGCGGAGCTTTCCGGCAACCGCAAGAGCAAGTGTCGGAAGTGTCGGGCGTCGGGCAGAGGGAAGGAAACCATGATGCAACCGGAAATGGCAAGAAGGAAGAGAAGCAAGAGTCGGCCACCCCGGACGAGCAAGTGTCGGATGGGCACGGCGATGCCTGGGAAGGGTGAAGGAAACAGAAGTCATCGTGTTCCGCGCCCTGCGGAGCACGGAATCTGTGGAACTGAACATCATGGAACTGCACGAACGCGAGGCGATCCTCCGAACGCTGCTACGCTTCCGTGGCCTGGGGCTTACCCTGCGGCGCGCAGCCGCCGTGGCCGGCGTGCATGTGGCGACCGTGTGCCGTTGGCAGAGGCGCGACCCGCTGCTCCAGCAGCGCCTGGCAGAGGCCGCCACGAGAGCACGAGCGCACCGGCACCTGCCTTCCGAGGAGCGGGAGCGCGTCCGTTGGCACCGGGATTGTCCGCTGTGCGGGGCGCGCGTGGTGGTCCGCACCGCCAAGGGCGTGGCGCGCTTCTGGCGCTGCGGTTGCTGGCCGCACTGCCGCTGGGCGAGTTGGCGGCCACGGTCGCCCCGGAACTGCCGCCGCTGCGGCGCTCCCTGCTACTGGTCCCACAGCCGCAAGAGCGTCAGTTGCAGCCGTTGTGGCGTGCGAACAAGACGGCCCTAACTCGTGACCCGAACAGCGCCGAAACTCGGGCAGATCGAGAGCAAAACGAGGCAAAACCGGGGAAAACCGACCCTGCACGTGCCAGAATAGGGACATTTCGTCGCCGGCATTCCAACTCCGGCGCCGTCTTCACAATTGGCGCAACCTCTTGTCTGGCAAGATGCAGGGTCCAGAGTTGCCGCCTGGATGTGGCACAAACGGCAGATGATTTAGGACAAAAACGGCAGCGCGAAAGGGCGGTGAGCGATGGGCGGACCTGGGAGCGGCAGCCAGTACCAGTGGTGGCGCGGCAGGAAGAAGACGACGGTGGAGGAGTGCGAGGATCTCGACGCCAATCGCTGGATGCGCGAGGGCATCCTCAAGGCTGGCGTGTGTCGTGTGGGAAGCTGGCGCTGGGTTTACCACAGCGGCAGAGAGAACAGCATCACCTACGAGGCCAACACCCTCGACCACGCTTACCCGTTCGTGCGACTGTCCTACAATTTGATCCGGTCCGGGGCGCAGGAGAAGGAGCCCTTCGACTACCGAGTCAAACTCACGACCACGCGGCCGCGCGTCGGTGGTCTGCGCTGGTGGTTCGTCTGCCCGCTTGTGGTGAACGGCCGGGCTTGTAGCCGCCGTGTTGGGAAGCTCTACCTGCCGCCCCGTGGGCTCTACTTCGGCTGTCGGCATTGCCACGAGCTGACCTACAAGAGCACCCAGACCCATGACAAACGGGTGGACGCGCTGCGCAGGAACCCGGCATTGCTGGACGCGATCCTGGCGAACCCCGAGGGCAATTTCTCCGAGGTACTTCTGGCGCTGAAGGCGATACGGTGAGCGGGCGCGGCCGGGGATCGCCGCGAGTTCCCGGAACACCTGCTCAATGGGAGGCAGATCTGTGGCAGAGAATGGCAGGAAAAACGTGGACGACGCCTTGGGATTTGGTCGAGTATCGTGTATCGCATGTCTTTTGCGTAAGGACGACCTGTGGGTGACCCTGAAGCCGATTGCCGAGAGCCGCTTCCGCAGGATTGCCCAGTTGGAGCGTAACTTCGGCGTCACCATCAAGAAGGGGCAGTCGGTCGAGGACATGGCCAGGAAGGGCCGCGAGTTCGTGTCCGACAAGCCGGACGAACTGCGGCGGCTGGCGATGTCCTGCGACGCCTTCACCAAGGAGCATTTCTTCCTGCCCGAGGGGGAGGTGTGGAAGACGCCGGCGGGGGCGTACAAGAGGTGCGGTGGGCCGAGCTAACACCGGGGCCAACGCACGGCCCCATCCTTCATGGCCGCGGCAGCACAGGTGGGTCTGGCACCACGCCCTTGAGCGGCACCGGCACCAGTTCCGTCTGCAGACTTCCCGTCCAGGCGTCCAGCGCGTGCTCCTCGCCGCGGTCGGTCGGGCTGTACCGCAGCTGCACGTACAGCGCTGCGGGGAACTCCTTGAACTTCCCTGGGAAGCGTTCCTTCGCCGCCCGCCATAGTTCCCCGGCCGATGCCGACAGCGAGCCCTTACCCGCCTTTCCACGCTCCACGGCCAGATATGCCTCCTTCGGGGTCCGGTTGCCGATCCACAGGTGCGGGAAGGCGGACTGGGCGGCATACGACACGACGTAGTCCTTCCCGTCCTGGATCAGGAAGAACAGCACGGTCGTCTGCCCGGCCGCCGCGAACTCGGTCAGCGACGGCTTGAGGATGTGCAGCGGCTGCCGCGGGCCAGTATAGTCGAGGGACCAATGCAGCAGGATCTCGTCGCCCTTGGTCGCGGCGGCCACGGCCAGCTTCACGCCATTTACCCGCACCGCTCCCAGGCGGTAGCCCTCGATCAACCGCTCGATCTGACCTGTGTTGGCGGCCTCCAACAGGACCGGGGTGTCGGGGCTCACCGTCTCGTCGATCACGAACAGCGTGCCGTAGGCGTGGTACACCCCGCTCAGCCGGACCTTGCCGTCCTTGCGTGTGACGGCGAGCGACCCGTTCTCCTGACGGTCCACCTCGGCCGGGAAGTAGGCGTGTTTTGCCCCGGCGACTACTACGTGGCGACGCTCCTTCCCCTGCCAGCCGACAGGGGTGGGCCCCTTACCGCCCGGGACCTCGTAGCGGTACATCCGGACGCCGGTAAACACCGGGGGATCGCCCGGCTTGCCGGTGTGGTTGAACGCCACGGTCACCGTCGCCTTGTCGCCGTCAAGCTGGACCTTCACGGCCAGGGCTTGCCGCGTGCCCCCGGCGGCCGGGCCGGACAGCAGGGCGACCATCAGAACGCTGAGTCGCTTCATGGTTCCGTCTCCGTCGTGAGAGGGATTGAGTATCCAGTACGAAAGCGATGCCCCACAAGAAAGACGGTCGAGAGCGGGGCACGGATTGGCCGTGGCCACACGGCGAACTTGCGGCCTGGGGCCGAGGTTGAGTACCCGCCTATCGAATGAGTGGTCGGGAATTTCCTGACGGGCTTGACGGGGCAGAGGGGGCGTGGGAGGATGTTGCCGTGGGAGGCTGACTGGCGCCAGTTAGCTGATTCAGTCGTCCACCAAAGAGCGAAATCGGAGAGGCGATGGACAATAACCGCCAGCGATACTGGAGAGCTGCTGCAAGAGGCCAGACCAAAGCGGTTGCCGGTTATCTCGCCTCCGGGGTGCCCGTTGATGTCGAGGATCAGCATCAGTACACGGCCCTGACCCATGCGTGTGTCAACGGACACGCCGCGGTCGTCGAACTGCTGCTGGATGCCGGGGCGGATATCAATCACCGCGATGTCGAGAAGTCCACGCCGCTGATCTGGACGGCCATCAACAAACACGTTGCCGCGGCGCGCGTCCTCGTGACCCACAGCGCCAAGACGGGGCTCAAAGATCAGGAAGGCAACTCCGCTTTGCACGAGGCGTGCGTCGGCAACATCGAGGCGGGCGCCTTGGACATCGTAAAACTGCTGGTGGCGAACGGCGCTGCCGTTGACTTGCTGAACCGGGACAAGGAAACGCCGTTACAAGTCGCCAGCTCTGGCGGACTCGCAGAGGTCGTACGGTATCTGAGCGAGTGCGGTGCCAACGTCAACCACGTGAACAAATACGGCATGACCCCATTGATCTATGCCATGCGGGGCAATCAGCCGCGCGTCGTGGAGACGCTGCTGAGCCTGGGGGCGGACCAACGGTTCAGCATGGAAAAGTTCACGGCGGCTGTCACTGAGATAAGGTCTTACGACTTTTCGGATGTTCTTGAAGTCCTGGAAAGACGTAGACTATTGCCACAGTGACGGTTTGAGACAGGCAGAAGCAGGGGTGTGGACTACGGAGCAGCCGGCGCCAGGTGGCAAGGCCAACGGTCAAGCAGTCCGGTGCTGGGCGGGATTGTCAATTTGTCAATTGCATGACCGGTCTGCGACAGCGGTTTCGTCGGGAGGCTGTTCGCTTGCCTGCGCCAAGTTGAAAAGGTAGTCGCAGCAGTCGGCAATGTCTGGTCGTTTCTGAACCGTGCGACGCACTACGGCATGATAACGGCCATTCATGTATCCTTCCAATTCCCAGCAATTGAACCCCGTGTCGCGCCGGACCCGATGGCCATCATCATACGGAAGCTGCCAAAAACCACACAGATCGACCAAGCACATGAAGGTCTCCCACGCTTCATCGGCTAGCGGACATTCTAGGGTTGCCCAGTACATCGGTTCGCGCGCGGGCCAGGTCATGTTGTGCGTCCGAAGGATCAGCCGATGGTCGGAACCACACTGAGAGATTTGCGGGATCAACCACGTCATCGACCGCAGAAAGTAGCTTTGAAAGATGGTGTCGGGTTCTGGGTGCTGAGAAAGTAACCCTTGCTTGCGCACACGCTCATTCGGGCATGACGGGACCAAGGGCTGATCCCCGAACAGTGCTAAATGCTGACTGGCGAGAGACAAGTGAAAAGTCAGCGAAAATGGGCGGCCAAGAACTTCCACGGTGACGGCAACCTCGTCGGAAGCGGGGTCCATCGCTACGATAACTGCCTCGATCCCTTGAAAATGGCCGGTCGTGATAAGGACCGTTGCGCCAACTTGGAGCCACGATTCTACCATTGCGCTACCCTGATGGGCCTCTAGTTTGTGATACCAAACGCTCCGCTCAGCAGTCGTCGCATCTGAGTTCGGCACGGACGCTCAACATATGCTGCATCGGCGCATCTTCTCGCGCGTCAGCCGACCGGTCAAGCCTTTGCTCAGGGTCTGTCCCATAAGGGGGTTGTTTCATAAGTCGTTGGGATGAGAACTAATAAGTATCCCAGCGATATCACCGACGAACAGTGGCAGTTCATCGAGCGGCTGCTCCCGGTCTACCCCGGTGGCCGCCCGCGCAAGACGCCCCTGCGTGACGTCGTCGATGCCATCTTCTACCTGCTGCGGACTGGCTGCCAGTGGCGCTACCTGCCCAAGGACTTCCCGCCCCGGTCCACCGTCTGGCGTTACTTCGACGAGTGGCGGCACAATGGCACCTTGGAGGTCGTCCACGACACGCTGCGGGAACAGGTCCGCAAGCAGGAGGGCCGCAAACGCACTCCCAGTGCCGGCAGCATCGACAGCCAGTCGGTGCCTACCACCGAGGGCGGTGAGGAGCGCGGGGCCGACCCGCACAAACGGGTTAAGGGCCGCAAACGCCACATCGTCGTGGATACCTTGGGGTTGCTGCTGGCGGTGGCCGTTACCGGGGCGGACGTCGATGACGCCGCCGCCGCCCCGCAGGCGCTGGCGCAGTTGACCGAGGCAGAGTTCCCGCGGTTGCGGCTGCTGTGGACGGACAACAAGTACCACAACTACGCCTTGTACGAGTGGGTGCAGGAGAACGGCCACTACGAACTGGAGCCAGTCAACCGGCCCAAGGGTGCCAAAGGGTTCGTGCTGCTGCCGCGGCGCTGGGTGGTCGAGCGGACCAACGCTTGGCTGAAGCGCTGTCGGCGGCTGACGGTGGACCGGGAGAAGACGGTTCTCTCGTGCGTAGCCATGATCCGCTTGGCGATGGTCCATCTGATGCTCAACCGCCTCTGCCCTAATGATGAGAAACAGGAGTTCCATTATCGTGATGCCGCCTGACCCCCCTTGTGGGACAGCCTGTCAGTGGATTCCGGTGTAACGGTCCGGATAACGGCACGGTAGAAAGAAAGTCGCGGACCAGGCTCTCCTTCTCAGTTGCTGCCCAAGGGGAACCATTGCAGGCCCTTGAGTTGTTTCCGCTCGACCCACTCTCTGAACACCCCCGTGACCAGCACTTCATTCTGCACTTGCGCTGCCCAGAAGATAGGACTGGTCGGGATGAAATCCCGTTTGAAGACATACTTTTCAACCCGATAGATCCGGTTGTTGCTCTCCAGACGGGCGAATTCCGATCGGTCAGCGTCGAGACCGTCCTCCACGCGCAGCACATTGATGGCGAAAAACTGCCCGGCTTTACAGCGCAATGGCAGCGCCTCTACATGGGAGCCAATCAGTTCTCCCAGCGACTCCCAGGGCAAACGCACCATGAAGTCCTTGAAAATCAAGGACTTATGGAAAACGCCTAACAAACACTCGTCACGGCTGAGCTTGTTCTCGGAGTGACATGCCGTTGTCACTGATTGACATACCTATGTCAGTGCCGTGTTTT
>DASPXY010001291.1:0-9417 GCA_035637055.1 Gemmataceae bacterium
AGCTCGTCGTGGGCGGCGGCGCCATCCGGGTCTGGGATCTGAAACAGGGCAAGGTGGTGCGGCAAATCCCGCACGCGCCGCGGCACCTCGCCCTGTTCCCCGACGGCAAGGCGGTGGCGACCTCGGACGGCGCCTCAATGCGTGTCTGGGATCTGACGACCGGCCGTGACCGCCATGCGCTGGGCGGGCCCGAGAACGCGCTCAAGGCCGTGGCGTGGTCGCCGGACAACCGGACCGTGGCGACCTGGTCGTGGAACGGGGACGTCTTCTTGTGGGACGTCGTCACCGGCAAGACGCTCTACCGCTTCGACGTCCCCGCGCACCGAAATGTCGCGTTCTCGCCGGACGGCAAACTGCTGGCCGGGGCGACCGGCGGCCGCCTGTGCGTCTGGGACACGGCGACGGGCAAGGAGGTCGGGCCGTTCAAGGCGCACCCGAGCCAGCCGCACCACGTGGCCTTCACCCCGGACGGCAAGGCGCTGGTCACGATGGACTTCGACGACGAGAGCGTGCGCCGGTGGGACCTCGCCACCGGGCAGGAGCGGCTACTGTTCCACCTCACGCCCCCCGACAAGAAGGTGCGCCGCCACCGCTTCACGACGATGGCGTTCTCGCCCGAGGCCCGGCTGATGGCCCTGGCGGAGGACCGGCTCGACAGAACGACCGCCCTGTTCGGGGAGTGTGACGTCTACGTCTATGACGTGACGACGGGCAAGCAGCTCCACCGGCTGAAGAAGCACAAGAACCAGCTGTGGGCCCTGGCGTTCGCGCCGGACGGCCGGGTGCTCGTGACCGCCGGCCGCCGGTTCGGGGGGGAGGGCATTATTCTGTGGGACACGGCGACCGGCAAGGTTATCGGGTCGCTTCCCGACGGGGTCGATTATGGCCTGGCGTTCAGCCGCGACGGCCGGTCCTTCGCCGCCGCGACCCGCGGAACCCCGATCTGCGTGTGGGAGACCGCCACGCTCAGGGAGCGCTGCCGGTTCGGCGGCCACCCCCGCGAAGGCATCTATGCCCTGGCGTTCGCGCCGGACGGCCGGGCGCTGATCTCGGCCGGCGGCGACACGACCGCCCTGGTCTGGGATCTGACCGGGCTGCGGCGGGGGCAGCGCCTTCCGGCCCTCCGGCTGACCCCGGGTGAGGTCGAAGCGCTCTGGAATGACTTGCAGGGCGACGACGCGGCCCGCGCGTGGCGAGCGATCTGGAAGCTGGCCGCGGCACCGGCTGACAGCCTGCCGGCGTTGCGCAAGCACCTGCGGCCCGTGCCGCTACCCGACGCGGGCAAGCTGGCCCGCTGGATTGAGGAACTGGGCAGCGCTAAATTCGCGGTCCGCCAGCGGGCGTCTCAAGAGTTCGAGAAACTGGGAGAAGTGGCCACGCCGGCACTGCGCAAGGCCCTGGCGGGGCAGGTGCCGGAGGAGACGCGGCGCCGCATCGAGCAACTGCTTGCGCGCGTCGAGAACCCGGCCGGCGGCCCGGGCGTGCTGCGCATGCTACGCGCCCTGGAGGCGGTGGAACACGGCGGGACGGACGAGGCCCGGCAATTCCTCCGAGCGCTTGCCGAGGGAGCGCCGGGGGCGCGGCTGACCCGGGAGGCGCGAGCGGCACTGGAGCGCCTCCGGCCCTGAAAAAGAGTTGCCCCCCGTAGCGGAGGCGGCTCGCCTGGCGGGCGAGCCGCCTCCGCTACGGGGAGCAACTCCTCCAAACGAGCCCGCGTGAGGTCGGTCATCGCCCTCGCCGCGTCTGCCGCGCCCGGATCACGGTCAGGACCGCCAGGGCGAAGAGGCTCAGCGTCACGTGCCGATACCAGCCGGCCCAGGAACGGACCTCATACTCATCCAGGCCACAGTCGCCTTTGGCGAGTTCAAAGCACTCCTCAATCGCCCAGCGCTGCCCGGCCACCGCCACCAACTGCCGTAGGGTAGTCCCGGGCGGCCCGCCGCAGACGAAGTCAGCCACCTCGGTGGGATCCGCCACGCTGCGGCGGATCAGCAGCCAGCGCGCGTACCGCTCCGGCTCGGGGGCGTTGATCGGGCAGCAGGCCCAATCGTACCCACGCGGCCCTTTGGCCCCGTCCCCGCAACTGAGCCGCTGCCAACTACTGGCCGGTACTGTACCCAGCAACGCCCGCACCCGCGTTTGCCGCAAGCCCACGCAAACGGCGTGGTCGGTGCGCACGCCGACGACGTAGCCCAGGTTGCGGCGCTCCAGCGCGGACCGCGACGCGGAGGCCGACCCGTACACCGAGTCGGCCGTCAGCCAGCGCGCCGCCACGCCCGCGCCCAGGGCCATCTAGTCGATTCCAAGCGGGACCGGTTTGTCTTGCTGACATGATTGGCAACAATTAACCTCCGATGCGTCGGATCACCTCGGCGCGTTCGGGTGAAGAGGCACATCGAAGCACATTTTTCTTGAGACCACACCGCAAGAAATGATCCGAGGTGGCATCGGCAGAAGCAACAACCGATGCCACGAGCGAAGGTTCACGGCCTTGGGCCGGAAATTGCCTTGAGAAGCTCTCTCATGTCGCGGACAAGGAAGTCGTCTGGCTGTCCGGCCGCGATTTTGTGCCGCTGGCGCAGGAGTTCGCGAACCTGGCGTACGGCCATCTCCACGTCTTTCACGGAGCGCGCCTGAGCCAGGATCTGATCGAGGTGGATCGAGGGCACTGCCTTCGGGGCGTCCGCTGTCTGCTTCGGGTCGCTGGAGGCACCCCGAAGAGCGGTCTTGAGGCGGGACTTGATAGTGGTCCAGGGGGCGAGGAGGATATCGTCCTGATCCAGCCCAACCGCGCTCTGCCCCTTCTTGCTCAGCACGCCGATGACCTTGAACGCGCCATTCCCCACGCGGACCTCCTTGCCAAGGGGCGATTCCTCGCCGAACAACTCGCGTGCCACCGTAGCACCGAGCAGGCAGACGGTGCCGCCACCGCGCACTTCCTGATCGCTGAATGGGCGTCCCTCGGCCAGGGTTTGCCAGCTGCGGATTTGCAGGAAGGATGGAGTTGTGCCATAGATGAAGAGGGGCACCCATTTCTGCTTCTTGTGGCTGACTTCGGTGCGGACGCGGATGATCGGTGCCGCAGCGACGACTGCGGGGCATTCCTTGACGATGGCTTCGGCGTCCTGGGGTGTCAGGGTAAACACTTGGTCGCTGCCGAAGACGACGCCACCGTTGCGTCCGGTGCCTGGCTGGATCAGCAGCAGCCTGGCATCAATGTCCTTGACTGCCTGCTGCGCTTTCGTCGGAACCTGGCGAGGCTGCTTCCCGCCGTCGCCCCTCTGGCTGCCCCAAGGGAACAGGACAGCGGCGATCACGAGGGGACAGAAAACGCTCAGACGATCTGTTTTGGCGGCCATCGTTCGTCCTCTGCTGGGCTTGAGAGCCTGCAACTTCTTGGCGAGCTTCGGGCTCACGCCGCATCGCTCGCTGTTTTGGTAGTGGCTCTTACACGAAAAAGAAAGAGGAACTGTCGTCAGTGGAATCCCCAACTCCTCCCGCACTCGGCCGCGCATCAAGCCTGGATCTCTCGCGACAACCCTATTCCTACGCCAACGTACGAGGATCACCTGTTACCGCTCGAGAAGGGCTACCCTGGACCCCTGTTAGTCTTTCCGTTTGCCGCGCGTCGGCTTCTGACCGCCCTCTGGATCGTCAGGCTGCGGGTCTTGCCATGCGACCGCGACGACCCGGAACCGCGGGTGGCCAGAGCGGGTTCTCTGGTCTTCAATCGCATGCCGGACCATGAGGAGTGCATAGTCCCAGACGTCGCCGGTGAAGGCTACCAGTTCTGCACCGCGACTGATCTGGAAATGTCGCCGCTTCCTACGCTGCCAGCGGACCAAGGAAGCGACACTGATCGGTAAGGGGCCCCCAGCGATCTGGAGGGTCACTTCCAACCGGTACTTGCAGACGGACCGGCCACCATACAACTCGTCTCCCTGTTCTCGCAGTACGAAAGGGACGGTTGCGCAGGTGCCGACCGGCAAACGGCCAGACCGCCGCACGAGTTCTACCTCCGCGCCACCGTGCCACTCCCGCATGGCAAACCTCCCGGAGATGACCTCATGCCGCCACCCTCACCCGCCACTCGTGCCCGCAGCCCTTGCAGCGGTCTTTTGTCTCGACCGCTTCCGGCTTGCCCTTCTCGGCCTCGATCTTCTTCCTGCTGCGGAACGTGTCCTCGCCGCTGCCGCACTGTGGGCAGGTCTTCGGCTCCATCCGTGCCATCCTCTCCGTGGTTTGTGTTACTTTCCGCCAGCGCCCGATTCCGCAGCCCAGCTACGGGCTAGGGTGACGATGACCGACTGTGGCCCAGCCTCCACCGCCCCGGCGGCCTGGACCGCCTTCCCGCCGGCGGAGAGCGTCCCGGCCCAGGAACCGTCCGCCTGGCGGGTCAGCAAGACCTGCGTTCCAGCCGGCAGCAGTTTGAGGGCTTCGCTCTTTGGCAGCATGGCCTCTGCGGCACGCTGCTGCTCCTCATTCAGTTTGGCGACGCACTCGGCACAGCGGGTTCGCTGGAACTTCGCCAGCCGCTGCGCTCGGTATTTGTCCACGGCATAGTGCTGGAACTCCTGCTGGTGGCCGCAAGCCCTGATCACCATCGGCCTGGCCACGATCTTGCCTGACGGTTCGGTCATGTTTCGCCCTCTTCATTCCGGTGCGGGCTGCGGTCATTTTATGGACGGGCACGCGGGCCGACCGCGGATTGCCAATCCAGGGAAAAGAAAAGAGGCCAGCAGCTGGGGGAAGCTGCTGGTCCTGGTGGACGAGTCAAGGGGACGGGAGTGGGGGTATGTGGAGCGGGCTGGGGGAACAGCCCGACTTGGGGGTCGTTGAAAAGGAGAAAAGCAGCTGGCGTGCCAAAAAAGCGAGTGAGCGTCCGGCATGGGCGTAAACGCCTGCGGGTCTTGAATCTACGCGCGAACAGACTGCCCGTGGTGTTCCTGGCTCGGTTGCTCGCCGTTGTACGTTTTCCAGCCCGTGTGGGCGATTCTGGGACAGGCATCACGTCCGAGGATGGGAAGCCGAGCGACCAGATCAGGCAGGCACGGAAGGATGACGGGTTCCGCTGGAATACCTCGGCGTGCTTTGTGGCTTGGAGTAGCCGCTCCGGGGGGCGTCAACATCATCCTCTGGGATCGCTGTCGCCCAGAGTTCCTTGCCATCCGTGTCACTGACCGCGATCACGGTCACCTTGCCGTTGCGTTCCCCCATCGTGCAGACGATCCCACAATGAACGACGGCTCCTGCGTACCCGTTGCCGAGTCTCTGGGCCTTCCACACCAGCGGCGGCGCATCCTCCCAGTGATCGAGGAGACCTTTTTCCTTGGAGACGCCATCGCGGTTCGGACCGCGCCATTGCGGCCAGGGATCAGCCCACGCAGCCGACGCAAACAACAACCCAAGCACGAGCGACAGCACCCCACCCTCACGAGGCATGGTTGACTCCTGTGGACTTACTTCGGTGAGGAAAACCCCGCTCAAGCACGGCTCGCTCACGCAGGCATGTTGGCACCGTCACTTCGGCCCCTGGTTCGCGTCTCCGACGGCCTCTTGGATCAACTTGGCGAGCGCCGCGTCGATGGCTCTCGCGCCGGGCACTGAAACCGGAGATCGTGGATCGCGTCTCCGAGCCACCGCCGTGGGTACGTGGAAAACGGCGTCCGGCATGAGATTACGCATCCTGCCAGCGATGGTGGACAAAGGGCGGCTGCTGGATGGCGTTTCGGGCCGGAAAACCGCGAGAGTCAATGGTCTACCGTGGGATGATTCCGCGGCCGTCTTGCGCAGCTGGTTTTCGCTGCCAGGACCGGCCAATCCGAAATAGTGGCTCCATCGTCCTGTTTGCGTGGGCCAGCAGGATTCGCCGTTCGGGGGAACTCCCATGACACGCCGCTCGTGGCTTCAAGCCGTCGCGCTCTTTGTGTGCCTCGTGACGCCCGCTGCCGCCGCCGACTATCGCGTGGTGGTTCAGGAGATTCACGCCGGACGCTGGGAGCGCTCCCAGGTTACGCCGGACAGGAAACTCGCCTGGATCATCTCCGGGGTCAACGATCATCTGCTCCAGGTGCTCGATCCGGCCAGGGCTGTCGTCTTGCGCCAGTTTTACCTCCCGGAGCGCATCGAGTTTGCCACGGTGGACGCCGCGAGCCGCAAGGTCGTCGTGTCCACGCGCTCGGCCATCTACCTGGGCCGGTTGACCGACGACGCGCTGGAGGAGATCCTTCCGGGTGTGGACGGCGCCGTCTTGCTCGACGACGCCCGGGGACTGCTGGCCGTACTCGGCCGCGTTCCCGACCCGAAGCGGAAGGAGACGCCGCGCTACTCATTCCGCGACGAGCGCACGCTCGGCGTCTACGACCTGAAGAAAAAAGCGTGGCGGCACATCCAGCGCACGCCCATCGTCGCGCCCTACCTCGGCGATGCCTATCGCTACCAGGGCGGCCCGGCGTTGCTCTTCCACGAGGGCGCCGTCCTGGCCGGCGGCGTGGGCGGCTCGCTCGGCTCGATGATCCCGATCACGTTTTCCGTGGACGTCCATCTCGACCTGGCCAGCGGCAAGGCGAAGATCACCACCGGCCCAAGTTCGCGCTTCGGCACGGGTATCGACATCAAGCCTCCCAAGTTGAAGGACGCTGGCCCACCGGCGGCCGTGCCAGAAGGCTACGAGGGTGTGGACTTCAAGAACGACCCCAAGTACGTCTACCCCGCGCCGCTCGTCAAGGCCCACGAAGCCGCGGCGGCCGCGGTGAAGAAGCTGCGCGCCGAGGAGATCGACAAACGCCTGCAACTCGGCGACAGCGTCCGCGACGCCTTGCCCATGCCGTTCGCCGTCCAGGACGACCGCGTGCAACTGGCCATGCGCCGCTACCTCCGCATCGACGGCGGCTTCGGCTCGCACAGTGCCGTGCTCACCCTTCCGCGCGACGGCAAGATTGCGGTGGGCCCGTCGCACAATACGTCCAACAATCCGTTCGGTCGCGGCAACACGCTCTATTCCCGCCTCTCCTACCCGGGGGTTGAACTCAACGACCTGATCACGGGTCAGCCGCTCTTGCCCAAAGCCCTGCTCGAAGCCAAGGGCGACAAGGACTGCCACTTTCTGGAAGGCGCCGGCACGCTGGTCCACCACCAGGGACACCTGGCCTTCTACAAGCCCGGACGCGACAAGCCCGAATGGACGCGCAAGACGGCAAGCCGCGACCTGGTGGACACCCAGATGGACCTTGAACGGAAGACTGTCGCGCTCCTGCGCGGCGGGGAGCCGATCCTGGCCGAATGCCTGCGCCTGGCCGACGGCGAGGTCGTCGGCACGGTCCCGCGGCCCAAGGATGTGACTGACAACTACATGAGCATGGCCCTGTCGCAGGACGGCAGGCGGCTCGGGGTCGTCCACCGCAGCGCGCTGCTGGTCTTCGACGCCGTGACCGGAAAGCCGCTGGAAAAACACGCCATCCTCCACGACAGCTACGGCCGCGGCCTGCAGAGCTGGTCGGGCGGCTGGTTCGTCAGCGGCGAATCGAGCAGCCAACTCTTCGACGACCGTGTCAAGAAATGGACCACCCCCATCCCCTTCACCAGCTCCATCAAGTTGCAAGAGATCGAGACGCCCAGGGGCAAACGCCTGCTGCTGCAAAACTACAATGGCCAGTGCTGCCTGGCCGATCCCGCGAGCGGAGCCGTCTTGTCGCGCTGGATCGCCGCCGAGTACGGTCAGCACCGCGCTCCCTTGTGGAACGCCGTCTTCGCCGGCGGCAAGGCGATGGTGCGGCCCACCGGCTGGATCCCCGCCCTCGAAGTCGTGGACCTGCGCGACAATCGCGTGGCCCTCACCCTCCACAGCGTACCGGGCGGCAAGCACCTCGGCTTCATCGCCTACACCGCGGACGGCTGGTGGGACTGCACGCCCGGCGCCGAGCGTCACGTCGCGGTGTTTCACAAGGGCGTGCAGTTGGAGGACGCGGCGCGCAACGAGCGCCGCAGCGCCGCCAAGGTTGCAGAGCGGTTGGCCGGTCTGTGGAAGTGAGAGTCGCTTGAGCAGACGTCGTCGAATCGATAGAAACGTAACCACATGAGGATTAAGAAATCCCCGGTCGGTCGGAGCCCGGAAAGCGACGCCCCTCCAAGGACACGCTCGAAGAACCGGGCCAGAGAAGTCAATAAGGGGCCACCTTTTCCCTGCCAGGCTGTCCGGCCTGGAGGACGAGTCTGGCTTCCGCTTCGTGCCGCTCAAGGATCTCGGCCCCACTGACCCCTCCGCGCGTCAGCCACTTGGGACGAAGTTGTTCAAGAGGTCATCGCCGCCGGCAAGGCCGCCTTGAAACGGACCCCTGCGCGCCTTCTGCTCCAGGCCGATGCCGCCGCCGGCGGCCCGCCTGGACCGCTGACCGCATCCCTGAACGGCGCGACCGTGCCGCCGCTGCCGGCGGCGTCGGGCCCACCGCAGCGGTTCGACGACGAGTACGTCCGCAACGGCGGCGATCCTGGGCAGGCAGAGCGGCACGAGCGTCCGGTGGGCGTGCCTGGGCAGTTCACGACAGCCGACGCCCGGAGCAAGTTGCGGCAGTTCTACCCGACGATTCAAACTGGATGACCTACTAGCCACTAACCACTATTCGGTCACACCATACCCCAGCGCCGCCGCAGATACCACTCCGCACACAGGAACGCCACGAACAGCACGAAGCACGCCAGCAGCCCCGATGCCCAGAAGGCGGCGACCTGATCGCCGAAGCCGGCATCCGGCCCGGGGTCGAGTTTCCAGTCGGGCCATTCCTCGGCGCGGCCGCGCGTCGGCAGCAGCGGTTGCCCCAAGAGCGTCTCCAAAAACTCCACCATGCGATCCTCGCCGCCCAGGTACGCCGTGCCGCCGCCCGCCGCCGCCAGCTTCCGCAGGAACTCATGATCGGCAGCGGGCCGCTGATTCTCCAGATCCTCGGCGTAGGCCAGGAATTTCGCCTTGCCCAGCCCGAGGTTCTCCTTGCCATCCTTCGAGAAGCCCTGCACCTCGATCTGATAATCGCCCGCCTTGTCGGTCTTCCAGAAATAACCCCGCTCCTTGCCGTCCTCCTGCGCAATCGCGACCTCGAACTCCTCCTTGTTCGGGCCGATCACCTTGACCTTGAAAACGGCGTCGGGCACGAGCAGACCGCCCTTGCCGCGTGCCTCGACGGTAAAGCCGACGCGGTTGTGACCGCCCGCGGCGACCCGGCGCACGTCCGGCATGACGCGCACGTTGCCGTCGGCATCCTCGCGATGCGCCAGCCACAGGATCACCTGCTTCCAGAAACGCTCGTACGCCTTGATCGAGTCCGTCTTGAAGTCCGGCGTCGGGCGGCGCCAGGCGCGCCAGGTCGTGTCGGCGCCGAAGACCATCGTGCGACCCTTGCCGGCCCCCCACGCGACCAGCAGCGG
>DASPXY010001292.1:0-2526 GCA_035637055.1 Gemmataceae bacterium
CTGCCCGAGTGCTTCCGCCCATTTGTGCAGCGTCGCGAGCGTGGGGTTCAGCATCTTGCCGGTTTCCAGGCGGGACAGAGCCGGCGCGTCGATCTCCATCCGCTCGGCCACCTCGGCCAGCGTCAGTCCCTGGCTTTCCCGGAGGGCTTTGAAGCGCGCCATCAGGGTCAAAATCGCGGCGAAACTCTGACGATTGATGGCACCCGCCGGCCGTTGGCGGATCGGATTCGCCGTGTGCTGGTGGCGGACGGCTTCTTCCTCGGCCCGCTGCTCGGCGGTTCGTTTTGGCTTCATCTCTGGCTTCATGTCTTCACTCCGTCGGCTGGGGGACATCGTAGGCGGTGATCGGGCGAATGATGAGCGGATCGGTCAGGTTGAGCACTTCAAAGACAATGGCGACAACTCGGTCCGTAGTTGTCTTGCCAAAGGCAATGGGACGGCCAGACGAGTGGCTCACATCGAAGGTCGTGTTTTCGTCGAAGAGTGCGGACTCGACCTCCGCCGGTGTCAGGCCATGTTCCGCAATGTGGGCCGTGTTGCTGCCCTCGTCATCCGGATCGTCCCAGTCAATCAAGGCGTCGCGTAAGTCCATGCGTTGCCCTCGTCATCTTCTGTTTGTATTTTAACACAATCGCCTTGAAGTGCAAGGCCGAAACCGCCTGAGCCCAGCGAGAGTTCATTACCTCGGGAGGGTCGGCGTCGCCCGCGCCTGCTTGACCTGTCGATGTACCGCCGCCACGATCAACTCCTCGATGCGCGGCCCCCACACCGTCGGCAGCCCATAATAAACCATCGCCCCGCCGCCCTCGTAACCGCCCTCCTTCAGCACGCGCAGCGAGGGAATGTACGCCATCACGTCGTTGCAGTATCCCGCGATCCACGTTTTGCCCGGACCGATCTCCTGCTTCAGCCGCAGGGCGTAATCGACAACGACCTCGCCGCCGAGGGCAACCCACGTAAGTTCCGGCCCCATCTGCCACACTTGCACCGGGTACGGATAGGTGCCGCGCAGCGAGCCTTTCTCCGCCATCTGCTTCAGGAGCAGTTTCGCGCGTGCCGCCTCATACTTCGACTTCGACAGCGAATCCTTGACAAGCTGTTCCCGACTAGGAAGATCGGCAAAGGGCAAATCGATCTCGGCATAGGCGACGCCGAGTTTGCCATCCCCAAGCGGCGTCAGCGGCGCCGCCAGCATGTCCTCGACGGCGCCGGCCAGCTTGCGACCGTACTCCTCGGCCAGCCCGACCGTCCGGCGCGGCAACGGGTTCTGGTCGGCACCGCAGCCGGCCCAGAACAACGCGACCATCCCCGGATGGGCCTTTTCCAGTTCGATTTGAGCGAAGCCGGGATAGTCGCCGGACCACTGGTAGAAGCTCAGCACGGTCGCATGACAGGCGTAGCCGAAAACGACCGCCCGGAGTTCGCCTTTCGGGGCGCGAACTGCCAGTACCGGCACGTCGTGATCGACCGGCCCCTTGAGCAGACCCGACGCGCGCAGTTTCGGCACGTCGGCTTCCTTGTTGGTGCGGCGGTTGACGGCAAACGTCGTCTTGCCAATGCCCCAACTCAGTTCGGCCGGCGCCAGTTGCTTCAGCGCATCGCCGACGACCCGAACAAGGTTGGCGTGAAGCACCTTCGCGTAGTCGGCGACCTGCTTCTGCTGCTTCGCGTCGAGTTGATACATCACGTTGAGATTACTGCGAACCACCGGCCCGGTGTGCGTGTGCGACACCGAGAGCAGGATTGCCTCGCGCGCCAGGCCGTACTTCTGCTTCAGTTCCTGACAGACTTCGACGGACAGGGCGCGCTCGATGCCGACGAGATCCATCGTCACCAGGACGGCACGGCGGCCGCTGGGATCTTCCAGCACGAGCGCCTTGGCCCAGAGATCGGTCAGTTTGCCCTCGGCGGGCTTGGTGCGGCCGGCGTAACCGGACATCCACATCAACTCGGCGGGCGTGATGTTGACCTTCGCCGCCCCGGCCCGCCAGCCCTTCCAGCCGTCAGGCCGCGGTTGCTGAGCCCCTGCCGGCGCCACGCCCAGCGACAGGGCAACACACACACACACCACGATGCGATTGAACATCGATTTTGTCCTCGTTTCGAGCGGGCAGCGGTTGCCATCCGTGGGCTTTCGCAGGCCATCTCTGGTTGGCGAGATATGATAGCACCTGTCGCCCGTCGGAGCATTCCAATTCCGCAAGGCGGAGGATGGGACCATGCGCTTCCTGTTCCCTTCGTTGGCGGCCCTCGCCGTGCTGTCGCCGTCGCTGTTGCCATCACGCGCCGGCGAGGCGCAACAGCCGCCGGAGATCCGCGTCGGCATCATCGGCCTGGACACCTCGCACGTCGTCGCCTTCACGCAGCTCCTCAATAACCCCAAGGCAAGCGGCGATCTGGCCGGGGTCCGTGTCGTCGCCGCCTACCGCGGCGGCAGCCCCGACATCCCCGACAGCGCCAACCGCCTCGACGGGTTCACGAAGACGCTGCGCACGAAATATCAGATCGAAATTGTCGATTCCATCG
>DASPXY010001293.1:0-11026 GCA_035637055.1 Gemmataceae bacterium
CCTGCCGCAGGCGCAGCGAAACGACCGTGTAATTGGTCCCGTAGAGGTTGTCGTTCAGCTGAATGTCCTTGGGATAATTCGCGCTCATTTCACAGTAAGCATCCTCCGGCCACCCTTCGGCCCGCGACACCCCCTTGCTCAGTTCAAAGAGCTTCTCGACACCCTGAGGGACGTTGATCTTGCAAAATCCTTCTTCGTATGCGTCGCGCCAGAGAAGAAAGCTCATCTGCCAACTCCTTTCGTAAAACGGGTCCTTTCGCGGCTCGAACAGCGCCCTCATTTTATCAGTGAGAACAGACCTTTATAGACACTGACCACATCGGGCGGCGCCTTGCGCGGCCGGGGGGTTCCTGGGTCCATCGAAAACGGAATGTACCATTTATCGTAATTGAAGCGGTTCCGCCAACAGGCGCGCGTCCCATTTCTCTGGTGGCCACGCTCATTCAGGAAGGCCCGGTAATGGCTGCTCGCTCCTTCGAGTTCGCCGACCACGGTGGCGGCTTCGAAGGAGCACCACTCCCGGGCCGCGATCAACGGCTGCCAGATGTTTTTGTCCAGGTATTTGGAAACATCCTCGGTGTACTGCGGGTGATCGACCTGGTGGCAAGGCAAACCGTCCCAGCCACCGTTGGGGTGGAGGTAGTACGCGGGCTTCAAGGGCAAGCCGATGTTATTCGGTGCCGCATTGATGTTCCATTCCGACACGGCCAGGCACTTGCGGATGAACTCCAGCTGATCGGCCGGGACGCATTCGGCGATGGACCCGTCTTGCACACAGGTGACGCAGACCACGTGATGGATTTGGGACATCAAGGGGAGCTGGTAGCCGGTGGCACAATTCCTAATGTGCTCCTTGCCGTTTCGCTGCCGTTTTATTTTCCAATCTTCGGGATCTCTCTTGTGCTTCTTCTTCGCCATGATGGCTTCCCTCCGCTGCTGCTTTGGATCGAAGGACGGCGGGGCGGCACCAGCTCAGGCCGGCGCGGCTTCCACACTCAGGGCGGCCCGCGATCCGTTATCCGAGGCCAGCCAGATAAGAACGGCCGGGCTGGGCGCGTAGCCCCGCTGCAGGGCCTGGGCCGCCAGACAGACGGCCAGCGGGCCGGCGGCGGCGCCCGTCTCCCCGAACGACTGGGCGGCCAGCCAGAGGGACAGATCCCCCAGGCGAAATTCGGGGTGCAGCCTGGGAAGGGCGTGGCCCCACTCCATCCCTCGGGCCACATCGCCGTTCAGGTCGCCGACGACCAGTCCGAGGCGCTGGCCGTTTCGTGCCTGACCGGCGAGCACCTCCCGGATCACGCCGGTCAGGGCAATCCCCTGGGGCAACGTGTCGGACAACCGGTCGCACTTCTCGCGGCTGGACGCGCTGGGGCCGAGCACCGCCAGCACCTTCGCTCCGCGGGCCCGGGCCGCAGCGAGTTTCTCCAACATGAAGAACGCCGCCGCCTCGCCCGGCAGAAAGCCAACGGGGTTCTCGTCCGTCTTGAGAAGCCCGGCGGCCACGGCGGCCGTCAGAAAAGCGGGCTCGACGCAACAATCGATGCCGCCAACCAGGCAGCGATCCAGCCGGCGAAGGTCGTCAACGGCCTTTTGCAACGTCGGGACCACGCCGGTGTGGCCGCCAAAGGAAACGCTGGAGCTTGCGGGAGACCCTTCGAGCCCGCAACGCCGCAAGAGGCGGGGGATGAAGTCCTTGCACTGTTCCGCCCAGCGGGCCGAAGGCAGGGGAGCGTTCTCGTCCACTTCCACGGGCTCGCCGCCGGCGATGGAACTCTTGGCTGCAACGAGCTGTTTGGCTTCGGCCCTCACCGCTACCTCGTGGGCGTCCGTGAGGAACTGGTCGGCCAGATTCAGGTGCAGGGCCGTGCGGGCCAGCTCCGCGCGGCCTAGCGGTAGGCGCGACATCAGGTCCGCCAGGGCCAGCCTGCCTAGGGTCAGGGCCTTCGCGACTCCCAGGGAGCCCTCGGCGCCGAGCGGAACTGTGTGGCCTTTCACCGGCCCGCCGCCCCAGATTTGATCCGCCTGGAAATTCAAGACCTTGAGTTCGCGCAAGCGGAGCAACCCCGCCCGGGCCGCGGCACAAGCATTTGGGGCATCGCAGCCGAGCGCGGTGGCCATTCCCAGGCCGGTGATGCAGACCGGATCGTTTGACGGCGCGGCATTCATCGCTTGTCCGAGGCTCGAATTGGTTAGATCACGTCGGCGTCCCCGCAGACCCAGCAGTCGCACTTTTCCTTGGAGGGGGCCGGGACGATCGGTCCCTGGACGACGGGGAAGGGCGGCGTGTTCTTGTCGTTGTGGAGCATCGGGTCCAGGGCGCGGGCGACGTTCTTGCCCTCCACCATCACGTCGAAGGAGAAATTGACGAATTCCGCCTTCCCCTTGATCTTGTTGGAAGCCACTCCGCCGCCGGCCGTCCCCGCCTCGTCCCCGGTGCTGACCATGAAATTGGAGTCCTTCAGGCAGATGGGGTTGCCATCGCACGTCAGCGTCGAACTTCCCTGCGACGTGTCCGACGATTTAGCGATATTGGGATAGGGAATGGGGATTGGCCCGCCCGGGCTTGGCGTCTTGCACACGTCGGGGAAGGCGGATGTGATCCCGCTACTGTCCTTGTGGACCACCGACAGATTATTCACACCCACGGTGACGCCCATGGCCTGCTCCTCGCGCTCAGTTGATCTTGACCGCAGAGCCCTTGATCTTGTTCGTGCCGGAAGCCCGGCTGACAAGCTCCGCCCCCAGCACCACCACCTTACCGTCTTTGCGCAAGGTGATCGAGCTTTTGCCGCAGCGCAAGACAATCTCTTCCTTCGCGTCGAAGACGATGCGCTTGCCGTCGATGACCCCGTCGCGCGGCCGCGGTACCGGCAGCGGCGCCTCGACGACAGGCGCCTCCGGCACCAGGCGGTCGCCGACGATCCCGAGAATGATCGGCAAGCTCGGGTCGCCCTCCTCAAAAACCAGCAGCACGGGCCGGCCTTCGAGCGCAGCGCCTGCCGCGCCGGGCGCCATAGCCCCCAGGAGCGAACGAGCCTCGACAGGCCCCTGCGCGTTGCCCAGGAAGTCCACCAGCGCCTTGCCTGCGGGGGTGACCCGGACGATCCAGCCGACGCGGAAACCAGACCCTTCCTGGCCGAGGGTCCGGGTCTCCTCCGGCGATTCCCACACAGCACTTTGCACGTCAGTTCTCCTTGATCTTGCTGCCCTTGATGGTGATGTCGCCGTCACCCTTGATGGTAATCTTGTTGCCCTGGATGGTAATGTCGCCATTCTTCTTCATGATGATCTCGGCCTTGCCGGTCTTGATGTTGATCTCCTCCTCGGCGACCAGCTGGATCTTCTTCGCCTTGACCATGTACTCCTTCTTGACCGACTCGTTGTGCTGCCCGCCGATCTCGACCTTGTAGTCCTTGGAAATATCCACGACGCGGCTGCTTTTGACAGACTCGTTGAGGTTCTGCATGACGGTGAGGGACTTGCTCCTGCCGACGGTCTCCGATTTGCCGCCGCCGATGATTTCGGTCTTTGCCAGCCCGACGGTCTCCGCCATCGCAGCGCCCACGGAGATCGCGAGCAGGCCGCCAACGGTCAACTCCATCGCGGCCCCGACGGTCTCGGCGTAGTTGATCGACACGGTCTCGGTGAGGCTGTTGCCGACCATGATGTCCATCGTACCGTCGATGCTCTCGCTGTGCTGCCCCTTGACCTTTATCGCCTTGTTGCGCGTCACCGTCTCGAACTTGTCGCGCCCCACCGTCAGACTGCGGTCGTTGTCCACCTCCTCCCAGCGGTCGTGGCCGACCCATTTGACCTCGTCATTCTCCACAGTGCCGACGTAGTCCTTCTCAGCGCGGATGTAGATGAACTCGGAGCCTTTCTTGTCCTCGAAGCAGATTTCGTTGAAATTGGCCGGCGACCCGCCCAGGCTGCTGCGCGTCACGAGGCCGCTCTGCGTCTTGCTCCCCGGTAGCCCGTAGGGCGGCATCTGCTCGGCGTTGTAAACGCTGCCGACGACGATCGGCTGATCGGGGTCGCCCTCCAGTAAATCGACGATCACCTCCTGGCCGATGCGCGGGATGTGGATCAGGCCCCACTGCTTGCCCGCCCACGGCGTACCGACGCGCACCCAGCATGAACTGTCCTGGTTCTTCTTGCCCTCGCGGTCCCAGTGGAATTGGACCTTTACCCGACCGTATTTGTCGGTGTCGATCTCCTCGCCCTTCATGCCGACGACCATCGCCGTTTGCGAGCCCTGGACGACCGGCTTCGGGGTGACGCGATCGGGCCGGAAGGGGACTGTGGCAGGGACGGCGGTGAAGGTGTTGTCGTAGGTTGAGCCTTCGCCGTCGCCCAGGTTGTTCGTCGCCGCGTGGCTGACCTGCGTGAGGACATACGGACCGTTCAGATCCTTGCGACGATGTTCGATCAACTCGAACTTGTAGCCCGGCACGAAGGCCCGGCAGCTGCTCGCCCCGTTGACGACCTTGTGGAAAGCCTCCTCGCCCTGCATGCCGAGCTTGGCGGTGCGTTCGCCGTCGGGGCGAACCTTGCCAGCCTTGTCGTCGCCGTCGAAACGCTTGGCGTAGTAACCGGGGTAGTCGTAAATCTCGAACTTGCCGTTGCCCCCCACACTGACCGCACTCGGCGCCGACACCTTGAGGTCGTTGCTCGGCGTCTCGAAGTAGTAGTCGGTGAGGGTGACCTTGCCCGGTCGAAACTCTTGCTCGATATGCAACCGGGTGATCATGTCCTTGTCTTGCACGCCGCCGGTCATGTAGCCGTAGCGCGCCTGCGCTTGATTCGGACAGGGCTGATGGACACCCGCGTTGTTGCCCAGGATGAGCGTATGCTTCTTCTCGGTGTGCTCGAAGAAGTAGAAGATGCCTTCCTCTTCCATGAGGCGCGAGACGAAGTTGAAATCGCTCTCGCGATACTGCACGCAATACTCGCGTGGCTCGAAACTCCCCTGCAGTTGCAGTTTGAAGTCGGTGAAGCCCAGATCCCGGAAAATCTGCTGGATGATGTCGGGGACGGTCTTCTTCTGAAAGATGCGGCAGTCGGTGGTGCGGGTGAGGAACCAGAGCCAGGGCACCACCTCCGCGTAGTAGTGCGACACCCGTGAATCCACGTCCCCTTGCGAGAACCGGCTGACGAACCCGTTGAGGTGGCGTGCTTTCTTGCCGACTAATTCGATCGCGACGGTGACGTTCTGCCCGACCAGATCCTTGAGGGCGATGTCGCGCTTCTCCGAGACGAGCACGAGCTGGAAGCGGAACAGCGAGGACATCGCCTCCGTCCCTTCCAGACTCTCGACAAGAAGCACGTCCTTGCCCAAAGGGGTACTGATCGAGACCAGACGATCTTGTTGCAACAGCGCCATGAGTGTTCTCGGG
The DNA here is from genome assembly GCA_035637055.1 of Gemmataceae bacterium. GTDB lineage: Bacteria > Planctomycetota > Planctomycetia > Gemmatales > Gemmataceae > DASPXY01. The sequence goes on from DASPXY010001293.1 coordinate 5,397, forward strand.
CGAAGAAGATTGCCTTGCGGGCTTGCTGAGATGCCCGAAGTGCAACCTTCGACCGTGCTGTTCCGGGGAAGCAACGCTCGCGTCCTTCATTATATGCAGATTGCAAGCGGAATCCGGACAGCCGGTGCCCCATTCAGGGCCATTCGACGCGCAACGGCATTTTTTCCAGTTCCTGAGGCAAGTACGGTCGCAGGGCCGGCGCTGCCCCGCGCCAGAGAATGGTCAACCGCTGTTCGTCCGGTTCAATCAGGACCGTGTGGATAACGGGCTGGGTCTCGTTGAGTTTGCCCTTGCGGCCGTCGGTCCAGATGCGGGGCCGCTCGCCGGGCAAGCGGAAGGCGAAGGAGAGCTCTTTCGGATGGATGTTGTGCAGGCGGCAGTTCTCATCTCCCCGGAGATAAGGAAGTTGCAGCCCGAGCGAGGCCCCATTCGTCAAGCGCAGATTGAATTTGTCTTGCACGAGACCATCTTTCAGCACGTCCGGCGGCGCGAAGCCGCGTGCCACCTCGGCAATGGGGCCTTCCACGGGATCGAAGTCCGGGAGAACGCCCAGGTAGGCCACACGGGGGAACCAACCGAGGTTCAGCCAGTCGAACGACGCCGGCAGTGGCATCCTCGGCCAGGCGCCCGGGCGGCCAAGGGCGAGGCGCTCCGGGGTGAGACGGTCGGCGGGATCTTCGATGCGCGGAAGTTCCAGCGTCTCAATGGCTTCCGGAGTTGCATCGATGACATATCCCTTGCCGCAGGGGTTGCGCGGGTAGCGGTACGGGCTCAGGTCTTTCACGTTGAGATGTTTGGGGAGCCAGTCCTTGAAAGGTTCCGCAGGGATACCGTATTTGGCTTCTGCGAGCGCGTCCGAACCGCCGTAAGCGTGGTCGTACCGTAGCGGAAGCTCTTGAAATAGCGTGGGATCCGAGAAGAAGAGTCGCCCCGTCGCGGAGAAGGCGGCGCGGCGCTCGCCCAGCACAAGCAACGTTTTCCGCACCCGCCCGACCTCGACCGACACTTCCAGCTGGCGGGTGGGAGAAGCAGAGCGACCCTGGCCGCGGACCACGACATCCGTGGCGGGTTTGTAGGGGTACAGATCGATGTCCGCCAGCATGAGTTCGGGAGCCGCCGGATCGGTTACGGGTTCCTCCTGCAATGGCAGCTGCTCTTCAGCGAGGACACACCGGCCCGAATCAAGGAGTCGGTAGGTGCGCTTCGCGAGGACAGACAACATCCAGTTGCCATCGGGGCCGAGCACCGGAAGCTGGCGCACGGTTGTCGAGGGTGCCGTAATGGGTGGCATGGATCGTCTCCCTGGTTTCCTGCATCTCAGCGCTGAGGCGCCCCCCCACCCTGAGGTGGTTTTCCGGCACCGGGCTTCTTGGGGATACCTGCGCCCTTGGGCTTGGGTGCTGCGGCTTGTTTGGGCGCTGGGGTGCCCGCGTCCGGCGGTTTGGGCGCACCCGCGTCTGCCGGTGCTGGAGGCGCTCCGGCATCCGCCGGTGGCGACGGGGCAGGCGCACCCGCATCTGCCGGAGGAGGAGAGGCAGGCGCTCCAGAGCCAGACGCCGGTGCTGGGGGTGATGCCGGCGCCCCCGCATCCGCCGATGGAGGTGGCGCAGGCGCTCCCGCATCTGCCGGTGGGGGCGAAGGCGGAGCACCAGCATCTGCTGGTGGGGGCGGAGGAGGCGCCCCGGCGTCCGCTGCTGGCGGCGGTGGGGTCGGACTCGGTGGCGGGCTACTCGGGTGCTGGTTGCCCGTGCCGTTGATGTAGTCGCGGAGGGCGTCGTGGACCGATTCCTCGCGCGACGGACTATCCGGATCGTTGGGGTTGGTAGCGTAGCCGCCACTGCCCACAGGGGACCAACTGGGCGACCAGCCCAGCGGCGACCCCAGCAGGATGCCCGCGATGTGAAGCGGCAGTTGAATGGCCACTCCCTTCGCCAGGAATTCCACCAGCCCTTTCTTGTAGAGGTAATTCATGATGGCCCCGTTTCCCAGGGCCGGAAGGAGCTTGTTAAAGATGGGAGCAAACAACAACTTCTCGTAGATCGGCGTGCAGATTTTGCCAAAGATTGGGAGGTTGAAAAAGCGGGCGATTCCGAACTGCAGCAGGGAATCGAAGACCATCTGGGCCAGGTCGGCAAGGACGTCGCCGAGCGTGACCGACGTTTCGTGCGTTGTGAAGGCCAACACAAAACCGGTCGGCAGCGGCGGCATCTTCGTGGGACCGTCGCAGTTGAGGTTGGTGTTGATGATCTTGGCGATCGCGATCGCCACGGGCTTCCCTTCGGCAAGGATCCGCGAGGTGCCAAAGTAGGACTTCGACCCACTGAACGCAATGATGAGCGGCAGCAGGACGTTCGGCGCTCCGATATGAGGGATCAGCGGCCCGATGTCCGTCTGGCGCTGCATCGTCCAGCCCCAGTGGGTGTGTGTACTCGGGCCCCACTTGGCCGTCAAATTATAGGTGAGCCAGACGAGCGGAGCGACGGCGAGGTAGGGTGCCTTTCCCGTGATGCTCGGGCTTCCAGGCGGCATCAAGTCGTGCCAGTCGCACCCGATCATGGGGTGAAAATTCTTGAGGACGTTGAAAGTCGCCATGAGTGATCTCCCAGGGGCGCATCAAGGCGGCAGCAACTCCGCCAGGCGCCGCTGCAAGGGATAAAGGACGAACAGGAAGGGATAGCGGTACGTGATGAAAACGCGGTCCTCGTCGGCCTCGATGCCCACCTGGTCGATCGTCAGGGGTCGTTCGATGATTTCCTTGTCGAAGGTCAGGCGGATCCGCGGCTGGAAATCCGGAATCCAGAACATCATCGATCCCGTCTTCCCCAGGCCGGTCAAACGGCAGCGAGCTTCCGGCTTGACTGCCGCAACGATCATGTCGGGGAAGGCCGCATTGAACAGCCGAGAGTGGATCTTCCGCAACCCGCCATTCTCGTGAAATTCGATGCCGCGCTGCAGCCGCTTGCTGTTCGCCATCGGGCAGCAGCCAAGCCCAATGGGATCGGGGCGGTCGTCCCATTTCCGGATCAGGTGCTCCGGATCTTCGAGATTCGGCAGTGGTTGACCGAGGGCTTGCTCTTCCTCCAGGTAGTAGCCTTTCCCTGTGGGATTGTCCGCAAAGGGAACCTCCAGGCCATCCCAGTCGGCCTTGCCGCCGAAGGCATTCTCGAAGCACAGTTTGAGCGCTCGAAAGGGCCGTGGCTGGCTGGGCTGGAGCCCGGTGCCTCGTCGCTCCCAAACACGATCCCCGAAGACCCGAACGCGCCGGTAGAAGTCACCCAACTCGACACTGAAGTCGAGTTGGGTGACTTCGCGTCCGGCAGGTGCTTGGGCGTGGCCGAAGACCAGGAGATCGACGCCGCCCTTGTAGAACACGGCATCGGCTTCCATCGGCCCGCAGGGGCCTTCCCACGGGGCAGGCGAAACGCGCCACACCTGCTCGGCGCTGGGCGTGAGCCGGCCCTCGCGGACGTCGAACGTCACGCGCGTGACGAGCGAGGCCATAAGCCTCTCGTCGTCGGCGATCGACGTCCAGAGGAACGCCGGAAAGGGAGTGTGGTTGACCAGATCCATGACGTCTCTCAGCAGTTCATTTTGATGCGCTCGCCGTTCATGCGCACGTCATCGTTGGCCTTGATGTTCACGTTGCCGAGTTCGGCCGTGATGTTCTGGATCCGAGCGGTGGTGCTCAGATCGCCGGGGGTCTGCACCGTGACGTCGCCATCACTGGTGATGGCTATCCCTTCGCGGCCGTGCAGCGCCAACCGCCCGGCACTGAGCGCCAGCTCGCCGCTGGCCTGCAGCATCAGCGATCCATCGAATTGCAGGACCGGCCCCGCAGGCGTCAGCAGGATGGTCAGGCTGTTCCGGCCGTCCGGGCCGACAATGCGGAGCACATCCCCCGCTGGCTGCCGCGCGACGACCAGTGTGCATTCGTGGGCCAGGCTCAGGGTCTGGGTTTCCGTTGCCGCTGGAACCGGCGTCTCGTCCATTCGTAGCGCCCTCCGCCAACTCGGACTCCGGCCTAAGCGACCCAATTCGGAGCTGGTTTGTCGGCATTTGTTAACTGTTCACCTTCACCACAGCGCCCGTGATCGTGATCGGGGCACTCGAGATAATGTCGATCCCGCCCGGCCCGATCTTGATGCAGGAACCGCCGACCTCCAGGGTGATGCTCGCCCCGGAGGTGATCTTGATCGCACCGCTCACGCTAATCGTCTGCGTTCCGCCGACCGTGATCTCTTCCGCCCCGCTCACGCCGACCTTGTGGGCCGCTCCGATCGACACCGTGCGGTTGCTCCCCACCGTCAGCTTGTCCGCCGCCGACACCGACACGGTCCGCGCCGCACCGACCGCGACGGTCTGGTCGCTGGCCACGCTCAGGCCCTGCTTGGCCCCGACGCCGATGGTTTGATCGCTGCCCACGGTCACTTTCTGCTTGGCCCCTACACTGATCGTTTGATTGCTGCCAATCTTCACGTCCTGGTTGACACCCACGGTCAGTTTCTGATTGTTGCCGACGGTCTCCGAGTCATCGACGTCGATCTTGTCGGTGCGGTTGTTGTGGACGGTCGTCGTCTGATCGTGTTCCACGGTCGTATTCATGTCGTACTGGCCGTGAACGGTGATCTTCTCCTTGCCCTTGGTGTCGTTGACGATGATCTCGTTGTAGCCGCCGCCCCCCGGCGTGCTGTTGCTCCGGATGCCCTGGACCATCTTGTTCGCCGGCAGAAGGTACGGGACCGTCTGCTCCGCGTTGTAGACGCTGCCGATGATGAGCGGCTGATCGGGGTCGCCTTCGAGGAAGGCGACCACCACTTCCGAGCCGATGCGCGGGATATGCGCCGTGCCGTAGCCCTTGCCGGCCCACGGCTGCGCCACACGAATCCAGCAAGAGCTGTTCTGATCCTTCTTGCCCTCGCGGTCCCAGTGGAATTGTACCTTTACCCGACCGTATTTGTCAGTATCGATCTCCTCGCCCTTCATGCCGACGACCACCGCGGTCTGCGTGCCGTGGACGAGCGGCTTGGCGGTGACGCGGTTGGGCCGGACAGGCACCGCCGCCGGAATGGCGGTGAAGGTGTTGTCGTAGGTTGAGCCTTCGCCGTCGCCCAGGTTGTTCGTCGCCGCGTGGCTGACCTGCGTGAGGACGTACGGCCCGTTCAGATCCTTGCGACGATGTTCGATCAACTCGAACTTGTAGCCCGGCACGAAGGCCCGGCAGCTACTCGCTCCGGTGAGGAGCTTGTGACTCGCCTCCTCGCCCTGCATGCCGAGTTTGGCGGTCCGTTCGCCGTCGGGGCGCACCTTGCCGGCCTTGTCGTCGCCGTCGAACCGCTTGGCGTAGTAGCCGGGGTAGTCGTAGATCTCGAACTTGCCGTTGCCCCCCACACTGACCGCACTCGGCGCCGACACCTTCAGATCGTTGCTCGGCGTCTGGAAATAGTAGTCGGTGAGGGTCACTTTGCCCGGTTGGAGTTCCTGGTCAATATGGAGCCGGGTGATCATGTCCTTGTCCTGCACGCCGCCGGACATATAGCCATAGCGCGCCTGCGCCTGGTTCGGACAGGGCTGGTGGACACTCGGATCATTGCCCAAAATCAGCGTGTGTTTGCCGTTTTGGTGCTCGAAGA
>DASPXY010001294.1:0-2742 GCA_035637055.1 Gemmataceae bacterium
CTTTAGGCGGCCAGACAGCTTGCCGCCTAAAGGCGGTACTACGAACAAGACCTCCCTGATGGTAGCATGAGGAGATGAACCGCCAGTCCGTCGCCGGGCTCCCGTTGGCCGCCCGAGGAGCCTGTATAAGCCTTATGCGGATTTGGTACGCCGATGTGACAAAAAATTTTCGCTCGCAGCGGCCGCGGAGCGCGAAAACGAGGCCAGAATCCCCCGCAACATCGCGGCCCAGCCGCGGCCGACATCGTAAAATTGCGGCTGCGCTTCGAGGCACCCGCGACAATGGGCCTGGTACGAAGTCTCGTCGTCACAGAGCTTTAGGATCGCGTCGCCGTAGCCCTGAACGTCGTCAACGGCGACCTCGACGACGGCATCCCGCACGTAGTCCAGGGCTGGACAGACAGCGGAGGTAATCACAGGTCGGCCCGCGAGCACTCCCTCCGCGACCACCTGATTGAAGCCCTCGATGAAATCGCTGGTCGTCGGCACAATCACGGCGTGGGCGCGGCCGAACATGTCGCGCATGAACGCCCGGTTGCAGTGCCCGTGGCAGCGAAACCGCTCAGCGAGTCCCTTCGCCTCCGCTTGCTTGCGCAATTCCGCCAGTGCCGTGCCGTCGCCGCACAGGTCGAACTCGATGTCGGTGCGGCCGGAGGCGGCGAAGCGGGCGGCGATGTTCAGCAGGTCGAAGACGCCCTTGTTTTGCTCGATGCGCCCGGCGAACAGGACGCGGAAGGGGCGGCGCGGGACGGACGGAGCGCTGCTGCCGGCAAACAGGTCCGGTCGATAGGTCGGCAGGAACTCGACCACCGGCCGCGGCCGTCCGTGGGTGAGCTGCTTGACCTGGCGTTCGATGTCGCGCGAAGCGCTCAGGATGGCGAACGCGGCGCGGGCGAAGAACACGGCGTCCAGCTGCGCGACGATGCGATTGACGCCCCGCGGCGGGCGATGTTTCGGCCAGAGGACGCAGTGCAGGCTCGGGACGACCTTCACGCCGAGGAGCGGCAGCAGCAGCAACGGGAACCAGTGTCCGCTGCCGTTGGTGATGACGGCGACGTCGGCGCGGAAGAGAATCGCCGACACGATGAGGCGGAAGGCGGCCCACACCTGCCCGAGATGGTAGAGCGGGCCGGGGCCGTTTTCCAGGGGAATGCGGCGGTGCTCGATGGTAAACCGGCCATCACGCAGGCGGCCGGGAGTCGGGCAGGAGGCGATGACGTACGCATGGGCGCCCACGTCGCGGCAGACGTCGTAGAACTGTCCGGAGTACGTCACGCTCACCTGGGAGGGGTCGTCGCGGCCCTCCTTCCAGTGGTGGTAGGTGCCGATGACGTTGCCCGGGCCAGCGGCGTACAGGATGCGAAGAGGCCGACCCATGGTCGCGTCGTCTCCCTTCCTTGAGAGTGGTTAGTGGCTAGTAGGTCATCCAGTTTGAATCGTCGAGTATAACTGCCACAACTTGCTCCGGGCGTCGGCTGTCGTGAACTGCCCAGGCACGCCCACCGGACGCTCGTGCCGCTCTGCCTGCCCAGGATCGCCGCCGTTGCGGACATACTCGTCGTCGAACCGCTGCGGTGGGCCCGACGCCGCCGGCAGCGGCGGCACGGTCGCGCCGTTCAGGGATGCGGTCAGCGGTCCAGGCGGGGCCGCCGGCGGCGGCATCGGCCTGGAGCAGAAGGCGCGCAGGGGTCCGTTTCAAGGCGGCGGCCTTGCCGGCGGCGATGACCGCGTGCAGGGACTGACGTTCCGCAACCGTGAGCGTGCCTTGGTACTGCTTCATGGCGGATTCCTCCCGTTCCGCCTAAACTAGCGATCCAGCTGCACCCTGCAAGGCAAAACGGATGTCCTGGTAGTGGTTAGTGGTTAGTGAAGAAAAAAGGCATTTTCCCTCTTCACTGACCACTAACCACGAGCCACTAACCACTGGGAGGATTGGCATGAGCGCGAAAGAACAACCAGAAGGGGCCGCGGCACCGCCGAAAAAGCCCTCGAAGAAAGACCAGATTGTTTCACTGTGGACCGCGGGCATCCAGGAGGTTTCCGACCTGGCCCACATCACGCAGTCGCGGCCGAGCTACGTCGCCTCGGTGCTGCAGGAGGCCGGTCTGATGACCGGCTACTTCGACCTGTACACCCCCAGCGACCAGCCGATGAACGTCTACTCGAAGTTCTTCACCGGGCGGCTCGGTTTCCGCGACGAGGCGACCGCACGGGCCAGCCTCGAACGGATTGACCAAATGCACCGGCAATTCGCCGTCGCCGAGGATCGCGCCGGCCAGCATCATTGCCTGGTCATGGCGCTGACGATGTTCGACCGCGCCCGCTGGACCGGCAAGGGGCCTGAGGCGGAGATATTCCGGAAATGGTTGCTGGAACGCCTCAAAGAGGCGGTGTCCGTGGCGCTCCCTGCAAGCAGTCCTCCCGCTCCGCCGCCCACGGCACCGGCCAAGGGACGCAAGCGGGCGCCAAAGGCCGTCGAGAAGTAACCCGAGCGGCGAGCGCCGTAGCCCGACTCTCTGAGTCGGGTTTTGCGTGCCCACCGACGCAGAGAGTCGGGCTACGATTTCCTGCGGCTCACCGAAATGGGTGGTTCAGGCCGCGCGCCGCGCTGGAGCCGGATTCGCGAGCGATTGGAGATGACCGGCGACTGTGTCGCCGTAATGGGGGACAGGGGTCGGCACGAGAAAACGACCGCCGCGGCGCAGATACTCGGCCTGCTGGCGGACGATCTCCGTGAGGAAA
>DASPXY010001295.1:0-6419 GCA_035637055.1 Gemmataceae bacterium
TGGGCGATGACGTCGCTGCAGAAGAAGCGCTTCTTCCTGATCGGCTCCGATTATGTCTTTCCCAGGGCCGCCAACGCGATCATCAAGGACCATCTCCAGCGCGCGGGGGCACAGGTGGTCGGCGAGGCGTATGTACCCCTGGGAAGTCAGAAGGTGGAGGCTGCCGTCGCGGCCCTCGTGCGCTCGAAGCCGGACATGGTCCTGAACACCATCAACGGCGATTCCAATATTGCCTTTTTCCGCGCCCTGCGGGAGGCTCGTATCACGTCGGCCAATACCCCCACCCTGTCCTTCAGTATCGGGGAGCAGGGGCTGCGCAGTCTGAACGCGGCCGACCTGGCAGGCGACTACGCCGCCTGGACCTATTTCCAGTCGGTGGCCACACCCGAGAATGAGGCATTTGTCCGGCGCTTTCACGAGAAGTATCCGCACCGCCCCATCACCGATCCGATGGAGACGGCCTCCATGGGCGTGAAGTTGTGGGCGCGGGCGGTCCACGAAGCTCAAAGCCTGGACCCGAAGAAGATTCGCCGGGCGCTGTTGAACCAACGCCTGAAAGGTCCGGGAGGCGAGATCCGCATCGACCCGGACACGCAATACTGTTCCCGGACGCCGCGGATCGGCCAGATTCAGCCCGACGGCCACTTCCGGGTTGTCTGGACGGCGCCCGCGCCGGTGCGGCCGGAGCCGTACCCGAACAGCCGCACAGCCGAGGCCTGGCGGGCATTCCTTCACGACCTGCACACCGGCTGGGGCAACCGCTGGGCCGCCCCCGAGGGTGATCGTCCGGGAGGTGACTGAGTCCGGCGGTGCCAAGGGGTCAACGAGCGGCGGGGTTTATCCCCGCCGTCTTCAAGCACGGCGGGGATAAACCCCGCCGCTCGTTGACTGTCGCTTTCCCTCCGCTGTTAGCGGCGCAAGCGAACGACTGAGTTCAGGGATCACTTCTGTCCCACGTGACGGTACGCAACGGACGCGATCTTTTTCGAGGAGGAGCATCATGAAGCGCAGTGTGTGTTGTGTGGTGGCCGGCTGTGCGCTGGCTGTCCTGGCCATCATTCTGATGAGTCAGGGGCACTCGGCTGGTCAAAACGCCACCGGCCCGGGCCAGGCGCAGCCGGCAGCGGTTGCCGGCCCGAAGGAGACGAAACGCGCCGCCGATGAGGCGGCCATCCGCAAGGCCACGGCCGACTTCATCAAGGTCGTCGAGCAGGGCGACGCCAAGGCCGTGGCCGCTGCGTGGACAACGGACGGCGAGTACATCGATGACGACGGCACCACCATCCGCGGCCGCGCCGCCATCGAAAAGGCTTACGCCGAGGCGTTCGCCAAGAACAAACGGGTCAAGCTGGAGGTCACCATCGAGTCGATTCGCTTCCCCTCGAAGGACACCGCCATCGAGGAGGGCTACGCCAAGTCGTACCGGGCCAACTCCGAGCACCCGACGGCCAGCCGCTACAGTGTGCTGCACGTCCGCGAAGGCGGTCGCTGGCTCATGGCGGTGCTGCGCGAGTGGCCCGACGAGGGCGTGTCGCTGCGGGATCTCGACTGGCTCATCGGCACCTGGGAAGCGAAGAGCGACGAGGCCCAGGTGCGCACCACCTACGCGTGGGACGCCAACAAGAACTCGATCCGCTGCCAGATCACGATCAAGGGCAAGGGCCGCAACGTCACCGCGACGCAGATCCTTCTCAAGGACCCGCGCACCGGCCAGCTGCGCTCCTGGATGTTCGATGACGACGGCGGCTTCGGCGACGGCGCCTGGACGCGCGATGGCAAGCGCTGGGTCATCGAGGCGGCCGGGGTCCAGGCCGACGGCGGTGAGCTGACCGCCACCAACATCCTGACGCCGGTGGACCACAACACGTTCACCTGGCAGTCCACCGAGCGCACGCTCGACGGCGAGGAACTGCCGAACATCCCACCCACCAAGGTCACGCGCGTCAAGTAACGGCGACGGCAAACATTGGTAGGTCCGGCGAGCCGAGCCGGACCGGAGTGCCGCTCGGCTCGCGGCACCTACTCGAAGGAGACATCCATGCGATTCAAGTGTTGGCTGGCGCTGGTCGGTATCCTGGCGTTGGCTTTGATTCCGGGGGACGACGCTTACGGGCAGCGGGGCGGGCGTGCCGTCGGTGGCCGCGGCGGTGCCGTCGCTGGCCCCCGCGGCGGTGCGGTCGGCGGCCGCGCCAGCGGGGGCGCCGTCGTCGGCCCTTACGGCGGTGGCGGGGCCGCGCACCGCAGCAGCGGCACGGTGATCGGTCCCGCCGGCGGTTCGCGGACGGCCGGCACCGCGAGCGGGTCGTACACGACTGGGCGGGGGACCACGATCAACTACGGGGGGGCGGGGCGGACCGCGACGGGGCCTGGCGGCACGACCGCGGGGCGCGGCGTCGGCGGCGTGCAGGTGACGACGCCGAGCGGCCAGACGGCGACGAAGGTCGGTTCGGCCGGCGGCGTCCAGGGGCCGGGCGGACGTGGGGCGGTCGCCGGCCGCTCGGTCGGCGGCACCAGCGGGCCTTACGGCAGCGGAGTGGCGGCGTCGCGCGGCGGCGCTGCCGTCGGGCCGTATGGGGCCGTCGGCGGCGGCACCCGGGTCGGGACGGCCACCGGGCCGGCTGGCCGGACCGTCAGCGGTGCCTCCCACTTCAGCGCCGCGTCCAACCCCTACGGTGCGTACAGGTCCGCGTCACGCGGCGTGGCCGTCGCCGGTCCGGTTGGCCACTACACCGCTTACCGCAGCGCGGGGGCGGTGCGCACTCAGGCGGGTTACGTCCGCACCGGCTTTGCTGGCTACAGCTCTTTTAACGCGGGCTGGTACAGGGCCCACCCGGGCGCGTGGCGCGCGGCCGCGTGGACGGGGGCGGCCTACTGGCGGTGGGCGCCCTACGCCACCGTTGCCACCTTCTGCGGCTACCCCGCGACGCCCATCGTCTATGACTACGGCACCACCGTGGTCTACCAGGACAACAGCGTCTACTACAACGGTGAGCAGGTCGCCACGGCCGAGGAGTACGCCACGCAGGCAGCGAACATCGCCACAGTGGGGCAGGCGGCCAAGCCCGCCGAAAAGGACGAATGGCAGGCCCTCGGCGTGTTCGCCGTCGTCAAGGGCGACGAGAAGGAGGCCGACAACATCTTCCAGCTCGCGATCAACAAGGACGGTGTGATTCGCGGCAACTATTACAACGCGATGACCGACTCGACGATTCCCATCTACGGCTCGGTGGACAAGCGGACGCAACGGGCGGCGTGGGTCGTCGGCGAGAAGAAGGACACGGTGTACGAGACAGGCGTGGGCAACCTGGCCCAACCGGAGGCGTCGATGCTGGTCCACATCGGCGCGGACCGCACCCAGCAATGGACGCTGGTACGCCTGGAACCGCCCAAGGACATGAAGTGACCTGGTTGGGGAGCTGAACGAGTCAGGTACGGAAAACGTACAGACGAGTTAACGCAAAACGCCGAGGGATAGCACCCCTCGGCGTTTTGCGTTTTCCTACGATTTTCCCTCGATTTCCGCTCTCCTCCCCCTTCCGAAACTCTCCGACGGACCGACGACTTCGGGTACGAAGACACGGTCTACCGCTCCCTCCGTGCCGTAGCCAAGGCCATCACCGGCGCTCGCGGCAACGGCTTCCTCTTCTTCCACCCGAGTAGCGCGACTTCCACCGCCGTTCGGGTCGGGCTACCGCAGGGACGCCCGGCATGGTAAAATAAAGACAGGGGAGGTCGGAAGATTGGATTCCATTCCATTCCACGCAGACCCCCCTTTCAGGTGCCCAGCCGTTCGGGGTGCGCGCCGCACACGCCGGGATGGTCTGCCGTGCATTTCGCCGGCAGTTTCGAGCCGCCCTGACTTCCGGAGAGCGTCACCTTTTTTTCCCTTTTTTCACCTTTTTTCCAATCGCATTACGCCTCGCCGCTGTTGCCCATCTGCGTCTCGAAGGACTGCCGCACGAGTCCCATGACGTAGGGCAGTTCCTCAAGCGAGGTGTATTCTGCCAGGAAGTGACGGCCGAAGCAACGACAGAAGGGCAGGGCGAGCAGTGAGCCTACCATGCCGATCAGCATGGCCCCCAGGATCTTGAGGGGTTCCCTGCCCGGATACCACAGCCGGGCGGCGGCCCAGCGAACAGACCAATCAGAGCGAACACGACAAGATCGGACATGGACTTGCTCTCCTCGGGCGCGTAGGAGGTGTCAGTCTGGGGTTTTCAATCTTGGCGAACTCACCAGTCGCCAGGCTCAGCCAGCGCTTCCGAGCGAACGGGTTGCATTCCTCGCACGAACCGCGTTTCGCTGGTTTCACTTCTTGCTTCCGGACTTCACCATCCCGGCGGAAGCATTGGCAAAGAAGGCGTTGGCGATGTCAATGACCTGAGCCCGCAGCACACCCGTGCGGGTCGATTCATTGCTCATGAAGTTAGCGATCTTATCCGTGGGGCCCATGGGAACGTGGCCCCGCCCTGCCGCGTGACCGATTTCGTGCAGCAGTGTCAGGCCATCAGCCGACTGCACCTTGGAATTGATGAACACGAAGGTCGGCGACCCGAGATCCTTGAATGTGACCCCGTTCGTACTCCATGAGGTCGCTCCTTTGACCTCCCCGAAGGGGCAGAAAATGACCGGCAGAATTGACTGGGCGCCTCCGAGAGCTGTATCGGCCAACTGGCGCACCTCTTTGACCTGGTCATCGTTCCCCGTCAACACTACCCGCGAATAGGGCAGGGTGGTCGCGGCTTGCTTGGGGACGCCGGGGCGCACGTCCAACCCCAGGCCGTGCTCCTTCAAGAGCTTGTCCGCTGCCGCCACGAGCCGCTGCGAAGGGTCGGAGTCGGCGTTACTGGTCCAGAACAGCATCAGCCGGACCTTGACGTTGCCGGGATGCACATACTCCTGCAAGGCTTTCCAAAGTTCCGCCTCGGTCATGATTCCTCCGTAGCGATTGCACCTGGGGACACCTGTTGGCAGTAGTGTACCTGACCGTTCCCAGACGGACGGCTGTTCGGCCCATCCTGTCCGGGACCACGTTCACCGACCTGGCAGGTGGCCCACCCACTGGCAATCGGTGGCCGCAGGGTCGGACTGGACTGCTTCATGTGGGTTCGTCCCTGCTGGCGGTGACTTCCGCGCGCCGCGGACAGCAAAAAAACGGACTCCTGAATCGGCGTGCGCCGCGGTGAGGCCCCTGTTGGCCGCCGAGGAGGGCTGGTGTTTAGCCGGCAACCGGCTGCGAGGTCGTCCCCTCCAGGTGCCCGAGGCGTTCGATGAGGCGGGCCAGAACATCCCGCAGATCCCCCTCTTCTTCCAACCCGTCGCGCATCTTCAGGCCCTCGAGAAATGCCGCCCCACCTGTGCCGAGGGCCTCGACCAGGTCCAGCGCTGCCTTGCGGATCCGCAGGCTGGGATCGCTCAACGCCTCCAGCAGAACGGCCCCCGCCTTGGCGTCGCCCGGATCCACGGTGAGGAGGAAACTGGCGGCGATCAGGCGGATCCGCACATTGGCGTCCTCGACCAGGCGCCGCATGGCCTCGGTAGTGGCGGCGCCTGGGGCCGCCTTGAGCGCCAGCGCCGCGTTGATCCGCAGGGCGTCGCTGAGGTCGGCCGTGCAGGCGACCAACAGCGGGATCGCGTCGGCGGGCAAGGCATCGAGCCGAGCCAGCGCGTGGGCTGCGTTCGTCCGGACCTGGACCTCTGGGTCGCGCAGGGCCAGGACCAGGGCAGGAATGACCGAGGGACCGATGGCCGTCAGGATCAGCGGCAGCTGGTCCCGTTGTTCCCTGGTGAGCGACCCGACAGACCGTAGCGAGAGCAGCAGCGGCTCAATGCCCAGGTCGCCGTACTGCGGCAGTGCGTTCCGTGCGCGCTCATGGATCGGCTTGTGCGGGCTCCAAAAATCGGTGATCGTCTCGGCCAGCAAGTTCCCCTGCCGCAGGGAGGCAAAGAGCTGTTGGAGCAAGACAAAGGTAAAGAACGTCCTGAAGCCAGCCAGCAGGAGGGAAGCCGGCGAGCGCTCCTGATGGAGGTACGTGGCCCGCAGGAAATGGTGCGCCTCGGTCACATTCAGCACATCAACAATGCGGAGCAGATTGACGAGGGCGTACGCGAGAAAATCCGCGTACTTGGCCTGCTCGGCACCCACGTTGAACCAGTCCTGGCCGATCGTTTCGTAGAGGCCCTGGTTGAGCATGGCGAAGCCACCGACCGTCGCGACGGTGGCGGCAAGCAGCAGCGGGACGTCAACCTGCTCGCCGTACCGTGCCAGATCCGCTGCCAGCCCTTGCCCCTTCAAGGGGTTGTGAGTCGCCTTGTAGCCGCGCTCGACCTCGTACCGCTCCTGGTCGATGAACATGTAGGCCAGGCAGGCCACTGTCCCCATCAGCAGGGGTGCCAGGCCGCACAAGGCCCGCAAGCCC
>DASPXY010001296.1:0-3344 GCA_035637055.1 Gemmataceae bacterium
GAGCGTGCCGGGGTTCCTTCCGCAAAGAAGCGCTTCCCCGTGCCCAACAGGATCGGATAGACGGCGAGCAGGACTTCATCCGCGAGCCCATGCTCGAGCAGCGTCGATGTCAGCGTGGAGCTGCCCCAGAGGATGAGGTTCAGACCGTTCAGCGACTTGATGCGGCGAATGCCCGCGATGATGTCCGGTCCGAGGCCCTCGAACGGTCCCCATGCAAGACTTTCCGGACGGTGGGTAACGACATATTTCGTTGCTGCATTGAGGCCGTCCGCCATCGGACTGCTCGGCGCCTTTGGCCAGAAGCCCGACCAGAGATCGTAGGTGCGACGGCCAAGCAGCAGGTCGAAGCGCTCGCCCTGCGCGGCAATGACCGCATCCCGGCCAGCGGGAGTCCGATAGGGCGCGGTCCAGTCGGCGTAGGGGAAATCGCCGTCATCGGCGGAGTGCTGGATCACGGCGTCCAGCGAGATGTGTTCGATGATCTTAAGCTTTCTCATTTGAGCTCCGCCGGCATCGGGAAGCGTTCCTGGAGCCACGCTTGCCACAGCGGTGTCTCACGGGCGACGGTTGCGGCCGCCTGATCGCCGTACAGGTATAAGTTCATCGCCACCACGCTCTGGCCACTGGGATAGGTGACGGCGCCAAGGGCGGCTATGCCCGGCCCCGGCTTGTCGAGCCGCAGCAGGGCGTCGTAGGGATTCTCGGTGACAAGCTCCACCACGCCGCTGAGCGGTGAGACACCCGCGGGCGTCGTCCAACGCTGCCCGACGCGCACGCCTTTCACTCCCAACGCGGCGGTCAGCGTTTCCCACGTCTCCGCCTCCGTGCTCGCGACGGGAGCCGTAACCTGCATGATCGCGGAGCGTTGGCCGCTGAAGTGCGTGAGATAGATCCGCAGGATGTTCAAGAAACCTGCCCATCCGCCTGCGGCACTCTCCAGCTGGTTGTCCCAATCGTCGGTGCTGGCGAAATGGCTATGGACAAAGCGGACGATGCAGGTCCCTCCTGCGCGCGCTTCAACTCGCCACTCGGTCGCGATCGGCGGCGCGCCCGGTGACATGCCGTCTCCCTCCTGCGCGAAGAGCCGGGGCCGATCGTAGGCCGTCACCACGGAGCGTATTTCCATGCCTGGACCGAAGTTGTACTTCACTGCGACGGGCTTCCCGTCGCGCTCGTCGACTTCAGTGGGCACGAACCAGGCCGAAATACCTGGACCGGTGGCGAGGGCCTGCCACACTTCTTCCGGCGTGCCGGGGACTTCGAATTCGACCAGAACGGAACGGCGACCGTTGGCTTCCTTCTTCACGCTCATGATGGCTCCTTGGAATGAGATTTCTGCGGGAGGGGGTGCGCCACGATCACCAGGCGGTGCGCGCGGCCACCGGGGGCGGATTCATCGTGGTATTTGGAAACGAGTTTGGTGATGGCCTCGGTGAGTTCGTGGCTGAAAGCCGCCCGGTCCGCTGGCGACCGGAAGCGAACCTCGGTATCCACCGCCAGCGTCGCCAGGCGTTTGCCCGCCTCTTTCGCACGACGAACGAGATCGCCCACCTCGCGGACGATCCGTGCGCCCAGGGCGATGAGATAGCTCGCGGACAGCCGATCGACTTCCCGATTCGGATGAATGGCGACCGGGCCCAAGGCGCCCGGCGAAACGACGTAGGAAGCGGCCGTCGCGACGAGCAGCCGTTCCGTCAGCCCGCCCCACTTTCGTTCGTGGGCCAGCCGCACCAGCCCGTGCGCCTCCAGCGTGTTCAGGTGGTAGTTGACCTTCTGCCGAGCCAGGCCGACCCGCGTGGCCAACGTCGCCGCCGAGGCGGGCGCGGCCAGCTCGGAGAGGAGTCGGCTTCGCATCGGCTCCAAGGCCACCGTCGCCGCCGCCGGATCATCGATGACTTGGATATCGAGCATGAGGAGAGGGTAGCATTGACAACTATTATTGTCAAGCCTGAATCAAGGCTCTTCTGTCGAAATCGCGGAGTCGATGGCGCGGGCGATCACCGCCGCCGCAGGGTTTACCGGAATCGAGCCGCATGATCTTGCCTTTGTGGCCGAAGGCGATCCGCACTGCTCCTTAGCGAGCAGGCAAAGCAGAGCCACGACGACTTGGATATGCAACGCCGTGCCACCCAGCTCTCCGACGCCGAACGTAATGCCGATCCTTGGCCGAGCCGGCACTGCGCCGGCTCTTGAACGACAAGAAGCTTCCCCGCCGGATCGGTCCACCGCATCGGCGGGTTAGGCGTGCCCGGTTCTCCTCGGTCTCTGCTTCTTCGACTCCGACTTGATGACCATGCGGGTCGAGCGGGTCTTCGGGAAGGTGACCCCGGAGTGCTTGATCGCAGCCTTGAATAGTGGCTGGATATCCCCGTGATCGAGGTCTGATGCGGCCTTGAGGGTAATGCTGCGTACTTTGGCGCCAGAGCCCTCGAGAAGACCTTTAGGGTCGGGGAGGGACTTGTCGAAGTACAGCCGGACCCAGCGCGGAAAGATGGCAATGGCGACGATGGCCTCGTATCCGCGCTCTGATATACCGAACGCCACCACGAGGGAGTTGGAGTAGTCGTAAACGAGCTGATAGGAGCAAGGGACAGCGCGGCGGAGTTTGGGCAGGCAACGCTTTACCAGCGCGACAATCTCGGGGGGGAACCGCGACAGGAACGCGGAAAACTGCGCGTTGGGGCTGGGCTGGCGAGTGGTCATGACTTGACTCTACCTCAAGAGAGGTGGGCACGCCGAACGCCAAGCTGCTGCTGCGGGCGGATCAAATAGAAGGCAGCGGCGCAGCCGCTGCCACTCCGCAGCCCGCCCGTCTGCAGCAGGCAACGTCAGGCGTCGGCACCCGACGGCCGCGGCGCGCTTGCGTTCTGACACCCACGGCCTCGTCACACGCGGTACCGGGCGCTCTTGACCTCCGCCTGCCCGAGGCATACTCTGCATCACAAAGTACTTGTTACTCTATCATCGGCGCGCGGAAAGCGCGTCCGATTGTGCGTCGGGAGGTAGTCATGAAGCAGTGGGGGCGACGCATCCGCGCGGCAATCGGGATGGGCCTCACCTGGGGAGCAGCATGGTTTGGTGCGGGCACCCTGCTGGCGCGGGTGCCCGGTGTCTACTCCGACCTCCCATTTGCCCTCCTGTTTGCTCCGCTCGGCTTTGTGACCGGCGTCATATTCTCCGGGATTCTCGTGGTTATCGAGGGCCGTCGCAGCTTTGATCGCCTGTCGCTTTCGCGCTTTGCGGGGTGGGGCGCCATGAGTGGCCTGCTGCTGTCAGGGATCTTCGTCGTCGGCGCGGCCCTTCGAGGAGCGGCCTGGTGGGGAGAGTTCCTGGTGTTCGGTCCC
>DASPXY010001297.1:0-7578 GCA_035637055.1 Gemmataceae bacterium
TGAACTGAGAACCTGGTGGCAGAACCTGACCCCACAAGTGCAACAGCTCCTGCAAGATGGCAGCCTGGTGCTGGCGGCGCTCCTGGGCGGACATTTTCTTGGGGTGATGGTGACCCGTGCGCTGCGCAGCCGGAACTTTGACGCGGCCCTCCGCGTGCCCGGTGGGTCGCCGCCGGAGGGGGAGGCGGACCGCGGCATCACGCCGACGCTGATCGCCGGCATCCTCGTGCGCATGACCATCTGGACGGCGTGCGCCTGGTGGCTGGCCCGGCAGCACGAGCAGGTCGAACTCGCGAGCAGCCTGGCGCGAGTCATCAATCGCACCTGGGCGCTGGCGACGGTGTTGGTCGCCGCGCTCGCCATCGGCAGCCTGCTGGCAACCCGCTTGATCGATGCTCTGCAAGGCTTCACCAAAGCGGGAGCGGAGGCAACGCCAGCGAAAAATGGAGCCGCCGTGTCGCAAAAGCATGTGGCGGGCGCGGTCGGCGCAGCGGTCTACGGGCTGGTCGTCCTCCTGACGCTCCTGATCGCCGCTGACGTCTTCGAGTGGCCGCTGACCCGCACCTCCGCGACTGCCCTGTGGCAGCTTGCCCACCACCTGTTGATCGCCGGTGCTGCGCTGCTGGTCGGCGGTCTCGGCGCTCGCTGGGCGCGTGACCTGGTCGTTGCTGAGGGGACGGTAACGCCGGAGAAACGGGCGGCGCAATACACGGCCCTGGGGATCGTGGCGGCGACGACGGTTCTGGCCGTCGCGGTGCTGCTGTCGAGCGCCGGCGTGCTGATCGGTCTGGCGGCGGTGGCGGTCCTCGGGTTCCTGCTGTGGTTAGTGAGCGGTTACCTGCCGGACGTGACCGCCGGATTGCAGCTGCGGGCGCAGCAGGTGCGCGAGGTCTGGATCGACAAGGAGATGTGGCAGGTGACGGAGATCGGCTTCCTCGCGACGCAGGTGACGCGGTCCGGCGAATTCTGTCGCTTGCAGAATCGGGTGGTGCTGGAGGCACGCTTGCACGGCGCGCCGAGCGAGGGCAGCGTGCGCTGACGGACGACGGTCCTGCAGACATTTCAAGCAGCCCACCGGAGCGAGCGGACAAAAGGCGAGCGGCGCGGCGTCAGCCCGCCGGTGGTAGCGCGTTACCACCGGCGGGCTGACGCCGCGCCGCTCGCCGCACACGCGCGTTTTGTCCGCCAGTTCTCAGTGGCCCGGCGAGCCAACCAGTTCGGCGATGGGAGTGCCGCGTGAGAGAGCGAACGGCCGGCCAGTCTGGTCGTGCGTTTCGGCGTGCGGGTCAATGCCCAGGCAGTGATAGATGGTGGCAGTGAAGTCCGCGGGCGTGACCGGCGACGCGGCAGGATAGGCGGCGTTGCGGTCCGAGCGGCCGACGACCTGCCCGCCCCGGATACCGCCGCCCGCCAACAGCACCGAGTAGCATTCCGGCCAGTGCTCGCGCCCGCCGTTGCTGCGTGTGATCCGCGGCGAGCGGCCGAATTCGGCCGCCACGACGACCAAGGTTTCGTCGAGTTTGCCTGTCCGCTCCAGGTCGGTCATCAGGGCGTTGAACGCCTGATCGTAGGGCGGCACGAGATCCTCGCGGTGGGCGGAGAAATTGTTCCAGTGCGTGTCCCAGGCGAAGCCGTTGCGGCCCTGGGTGCGCTGCCAGTTGCACTGCACCAGTCGGGCGCCCGCGTCGAGAAGCCGGCGGCCCAGGAGCACCGATTGACCGAAGAGATTGCGGCCAAAGCGCTCACGCTCGGCAGCGGGGACGGCGGCCAGATCCACCGCGCGGCGCACCGCATCCGACGAGAGCACGTCGAGCGCTCGCGCCTGGTTTTCGCGAATGTTTTGCGTGATCGCCAACTCTTGCAACTGCTGCGTCTGGGCACCGAGTTGATCGGCGAGAGTCAACCGTCGGCGCAGGGCCGCGACTTCGTCGTTGGGCATGAGCGGCAAATGGTCGAGGCGAAAGGCGTCGTCGTTCGGATTGCCGCCAGTCAGCAGCGGATCGTACCTGCCGCCGAGTGAGCCGGCAAACTGGCCGGCGCGACGGCCGCCAGCCACATCCATGCGGTGCGGCACAAGGGCGAACGGGAACATCGGCCCCTGGCCCGGAGCGAGCTTCGCCACGATCGAGCCCATGTGTGGCATGTCGGCGCGACTCATCGAGTTGACGTCGGGCACGGAGCCGGGGTATGGGTAGCCGGTGAACATCCAGTACGAGCCGCGACCATGATCGTTGTGCGTGTGGTTCATGGTGCGAACGAGGCCGATCTTGTGCATCCAGCGCGCGGTGTGCGGCACCAGTTCGGAGAAGCGAATACCGGCAACGGAGGTCGCAATCGTGCCAAATTCGCCGCGGATGTCCTCGGGGGCGTCGGGCTTGGGATCGAAGGTATCGAGTTGTGAAGGCCCGCCGGAGAGATAGAGGATGATGCAACTCCGTGCTCTCCCGAAACTCCGCCGGGCACCTCTCTGAGGACTGGCCGCGGCGGTTCCCTGCAGGAGAGCGGGCAACGACAACCCCGCCAGCGCCAGCCCGCCAACCCGCAACAATTCGCGCCGGTCGAGCAGGTCGCGACGGGAGGCGAGGTTCCAGAGGTTGAGCATGAGCGTCATCCTTTCGGCGGGCCTGCGGTGGGAGAGAAAGCCGGTTTTCGAGTGTCAGGCGGGCAACCATCGTGTAGGATAGTCTTCGCTCCAGTGTAAGGACTTGGCTTGGCTGAAGCAAGCGGCTCTCCGAATTCACGACCTCCCGCCACCCCATACTCCCGCCCGGCGCAGCGGTTACCACAGGCCCTACAATTCCAGAGCGAATGATGTCGCGATCCCCGCTTTATGCCGTCTTCTTTCTCTCCGTATTGGGCCTCCTCGGCCCGATGTCGTCACGTTGCCGCGCCCAGGGCTTCGTCGAACACCTGGAACCACCCGCGCTGGAGCGCGGCAAGACGACCCGTGTGACGATCGTCGGTTCGGGGCTCGGCAAGGCGCTTGGCTTGTGGACGAGTTTGCCGGCCGGCGCGGTCAAAGCAACGCCCGTCGGAACACAGACACCGAACCGTGCCATTCTCGACGTGACCGTGGCCGCCGACGCTCCCGTCGGCGTGTGCGGTGTGCGCCTGGCAACGGTGGACGGTCTTGGCAATGCGTGTCTGCTGCTGATCGACGATCTGCCGGTGCGGCCGGCGGTCGGCGGAAAGGCGACGCTGCCTGTCGCGCTCTGGGGGCGCTTCCGCGAGGCGACAGTGGATCGCTTTGTCATCGATGTCGCCGCCGGGCAGTCGATCAATTTCGAGGCGGTCGGCAATCGCCTTGGCAAGGACGTCGATCCATTTGTCACCATTCGCGATGCCAAAGGGCGGATCGTGGCGGAACGCGACAACGATCCCGGCCTGTATTTCGATTTCCGTTTCGAGCACACCTTCGCTGATGCCGGGGCCTACACCGTCGAGTTGCGCGATGCCCGCTTCCACGGCTCCGAGCACGGCTACTATGTGCTGCGCCTGGGCCGCTTCCCGGCAGCCCGCGTTGCCGTTCCGGCGGCGGTGCGTCCGGGCAAGCGTGCCGAACTGCGGTTGCCGGAACTGGCCGACGCGGTGGTCGGCTGCGCGGTGCCGTCAGACGCGACAGGATTGTTCTTCGGCGTGGTGAAGCGCCCCGGCGATGAGGGTTCCGCCTGGCTGCCGCTGGAGGCCACTGCTGCCGAGGTTACCGTCCACCAGGCGCCGGGCAACTCGCTGGACGCCGCCACGCCGGCGAAGGTGCCGGGCATGCTGTGCGGCGTGCTCCGAAAGCCGAACGAACGGCAATTCTTCCGCCTGGAGTTGGCCAAGGGGCAGCGGATTCAGGTGCGCGCGGAGGCGCGGGCGTTCAACTCGCCGGCCGACCTCGAACTGACGATCACCGACGGCAAGGGCAAGGAGTTGCGCCGCGTGACCGAGAACGTCCAGAAGGAAGAGGTCGTCCTCGACTTCAACGCCGGCACTCCGGGTGTCTATGGGTTGACGGTGCGCGACGTGAACCGCGACGGCGGGCCGGCGTTCGCCTATCGGCTCGAAGTTCGCACCGGCCAGCCGCAGATTCAGGTGACCGCCGAGGTCGAGGGGCTGACATTGCCGCGCGGCGATTATCAGCCGGTGCCGTTGACGGTGACGCGCACCGACTACACCGGGCCCATCGCGCTGACGTTGGCCGGCGCCCCGTCCGGGGTGACCTTGACGCCCAACGAGATCGATGCCGGGGTCAACGCGATCGTCTGCAAACTGTCCGCCGCGGCCGACGCACCGATCGGCATCCACACGTTGCAGATCCTGGCCCGCCCGGCAGCCATCGAAGGGGCGCGGCCGACCCCGGTCCGCACGCTGCCCCTAATCGATCGACAAATCGTGAACGTCGATCTGATCCCGCACGCCCTGCGCGAGGATCAGCGCCGTCTGCCACCCGCGCTGACGGATCGCTTCGCCGTGCAGGTGACGCCGCCGGCGCCGTTCACTGTCGAACTCCCTGAGCCGCTGGTCACGCTGGGCCGTTACCAGCACGTCGATTTCCCTATCGTCGTCACGCGCGGGAACGGGTTTGCGGGACCGCTCACCTACAGCGCGAAGGGCGGCCAGATTGCTCCGAAGGAGGAGGGGCGGACGCGCGTCTATGCCGAGTTTGCGGAGGGCAAAGGGTCGATTCACTCGAAGATTTTGACGACCCTCGCGAAACACCGCGTCGAGGTGACGGCCGTCGGCGTCCACGAGGGCCGGCGCGTCGCCCTGACGCGGACGTTCGACCTGCAGATCCGCAGCGCGTTTGCCGTCACCGCCGAACCGCCGACGCTGAAGACGGAGCCTGGCGCCATCGCCAGGGTGCGCCTGAACGCCGATCGCATGAAGACCTTCGACGGTGACGTGACCGTGCAACTCTCGCCGGCGCTGGGCCTGACTCTTCCCGCAACGGTCGTCATTCCGCGCGGCCAGGCTGGTGTGGACGTGGAGCTTACGGTCGCGCCGGATCGCACGCCCGGCCGACAGAGTATCAACCTGAACGCGACGGCGGTGGTCAACGGTCTGGAGGAGGAGCAGCGCGGGCGGTTGGACATCGACATCGTCAAGACGCCGGCGCCGAAGAAGTGACGGAGGGCGGACCATGACGGAAGCGGAATGGCTGGCCTGCGCCGACCCAGAGGCGATGTTGGTCTTTGTCTCGGGGAGGGCGACAAAGAGGCGGCTACGGTTAGTCGCGTGTGGGTGTTGCCGGCAATTGTGGGAGTTGATGTGCGACGAACGGAGCCAGCGAGCAGTTGAGGCGTCGGAACAGTTTGCCGATCAACTCCTTCCTGCCTCCTTACTCGATCGCCTGGCCGGAGAGGCCGAAGAGGCATTCGAGGATACCGCCACAGGATATTACAAGGGCGATGTCACGACGGCGGCTGTGGCAGGTGCTGCTTCGTATGCGTCTAGCCCGCACCTCGACGTGAACGTTCTGCTCAACGCGATGGGATCGGCCGCAGAAGCGTTCCCGGATGGTGAGGCTGCTGAACGTTGCAATCAGGCCGCGATTCTTCGGGACACCTTCGGCAACCCATTCCGCCCCGTTGCGCTTGACCTCAGCTGTCTTACCTGGGAGGGCGGCACGGTTGCGAAATTAGCTCAAGGCATCTACGACGAGCGCGCCTTCGCCCACCTGCCCATCCTCGCCGACGCCCTCGAAGAAGCCGGCTGCGACAACGCCGATATCCTCGCCCATTGCCGCAGTGGCGGCGAACACGTGCGCGGTTGTTGGGTCGTTGACCTTCTCCTAAACAAGAAATGACGTTGATCTGAGGTTGTGCTGAGGGGGACTGGAACATGCTGCGAACGCATCTCTGGATTATGGGCCTGCTTGCCCTCACCACTGCCAAGGCCCGCGCCGACGAGCCGAGGCCGGTCGATTTCCGCACCGATGTGATCGCGGCCCTGTCCCGCGCCGGGTGCAATCAGGGCGCCTGTCACGGCTCGCCGATGGGCAAGAACGGCTTCCGCCTGAGCCTGCGCGGCTACGATCCCAACATCGATCTGTACACGCTCACGCGCGGCGAACTGGGCCGGCGCGTCGATCGGCTGCGGCCGGAGAATAGCCTCTTTCTGCTCAAGGGGACCGGCACCGTCGCGCATCAGGGCGGAGTCCGCTTTCGGCCTGGCGATCCGGCCTACGAGGTGCTGAAGCGCTGGGTCGCGGAAGGTTGCCGCGATGCCGGACCGACACCGATCGTCAAGTTGGAAGTTTCGCCGGAAGTCCTCCGACTGCCGAGCAACCATCCCAAACAGCAGCTTACCGTCCGTGCCCATTTCCAGAGCGGTGAGGTGCGCGACGTGACGGACCTGGCCGTTTTCAGCGTCAACACGGCGGGGGCGGCCACGGTCAGCGCCGGCGGCTTCGTCGAGTTCCAGCGCACCGGCGAGGCGTCGATCCTCGTGCGCTACCTCGATCAGATTCGCAGCGCCCGGCTCACGTACGTCCGCACCGATCCGGCGTTCGTCTTCAAGGCACCGGCGCCCGCGAACGACATCGATCGCCACGTCTTCGCGAAACAGAAGGAGTTGCAGCTCAACCCCGCGCCGCTCGCGACCGACGAGGTCTTTCTGCGGCGCGTCTATCTCGATGCCATCGGTGTTCTGCCAACGCCCGAGGAAGCCCGCACCTTTCTCGATTCCAGGGATCCGGAGAAGCGCTCGAAGCTGATCGACCAGCTGCTCCAGCGCGACGAATATGCCTTTTGGTGGGCGCTGAAGTGGGCCGACGTGCTGCGCGGCAGCCCGACGACGATCAGCGAGCGTGGCGTTCACAGTTTTCATCGCTACCTGGTGCGGGCCATGGCCCAGGACAGGCCGATGGACCAGTTCGCCCGCGAACTGCTGACCGGCCTGGGCAACACCCTGCACAAACCCGCCGCCAACTTCTACCGCATCGCACGCACTCCCGAGGATTCCGCCGAGGCGTTCGCCCAGCTCTTTCTCGGCGTGCGCGTGCAGTGCGCGAAGTGCCACAACCATCCCTTCGAGGGGATCACCCAGACCGATTACTACGGCCTGGCGGCGTACTTCGCCCAGGTTCAGTTCAAGGGGGCGAAGTTTGGCCTCGAAGATGAAGTGGTCTATCTGCAACCGGGCCGCGAGGTGCAGCACCCGCTGACACGCAAGAAGCAAGATCCTATCGCCTTCGGCACCCCCGCCGGCCAGCTCGCTGCCGATGAGGACCGCCGCGAAAAGCTGGCCGATTGGCTGACCCGCCCCGACAACCGCTATTTCGCCTCTTCAATCGTCAACCGTGTCTGGTATCATCTGCTCGGCCGGGGCATCGTCGAGCCGGTCGATGACTTCCGCGACACCAATCCGCCGTCGAATCCGGAATTGCTCGACGCGCTGGCCCGGGATTTCGCAAAGAACGGCTACCGGCTCAAGCCGCTCATTCGCTCGATCCTCAATTCACGCACCTATCAGCTCGCCAGTGTCGGCGTTCCCAGGCAATCGGAGTTCGCCGCCGACACCGACCGCTATAATACCAAGGCGGCGGTGCGCATGCTCGCGGCCGAGCAAATTCTGGACGCCATCGCTTCCGCG
>DASPXY010001298.1:0-3153 GCA_035637055.1 Gemmataceae bacterium
ACCCGCCTCATGGTTGCCCGGAACGATGAAGGCGTCACGGCCAGCGATGGTGTCGCTGTACTCGGGGAGCCATTTGCCGTGAAGGGAACCGCCTGGGTTCGTGGTGACCAGCATCTCTACCATCTCGTGGAGTGCGTCGGCATCCGCTTCGCGATCCACGATAACGATGGGGGCATCATCATACAACAGGATCTCAGGGAGGCGGTAAAGCACGGGCTTCACCCCCTCCATCTTCCAGGTCCATCCTTTGCCATCGGGCCGGCGCTGATCGAAGTCCTTCCCTTGGTAGTTGTAGACGACCTGAAACAGCGTCTGCCCGGCTTTATCGGTGTAGCTGTAGGTGGCGACCTCCGGCTTGGGTTTCGCCTTGACTTTCGGCTTGCCCGTCTGTGCAGTTCCGGCTTTGCGGGCGGCGGGCTTTGGGTGCGTGGTACATACGGCAGCTGCGCCGTTGACAGGCGATGCTGATGCCTTCATAATCTAGTATCTCCACTGTCCGGTTTGGTGGTTGGTCCCACGATCATGTTGAGAGCCTGGCGGCAACCAGGCTCTCGTCGTTTGACACTTCTCAGGTCGTCTTCTGGCGACGCGGCTTCTGCAGCAACTTGCACAACTCGGGTAGCAAATCAGAAGGTACAAAGCGCCGGCCGCCGATGACGGCGCAACGATCTGCCGGGAGCTTGCCCTGATAGATCAGGTCGCCGATCTCCCGGGCGTGGACGTTGCGCCCAAGGCGCCGACTGGCCTCTTGCGCCGCTTCGCGAGCACCGTAGAACTCTGGCATGGTCATATCTCCGCGGGACTGATGGTCAGCACATGACCCAAGGGTACTGAGTTGACCGTCAGGCCAACCAGGATGGATGGAGTCGTTTCCCGGGGACTGCGACCACTTTTTCGCCGCGCCCGGTCCGGTTGTAGCGGCGACCGTTGGCGCGAGTGACAACCCATTGTCACCAGGACGAGTCAGCGACCAAGGGTGCTTTCGTAACGCCGTTATGCGTTACGAAAGACCACCACTGCAGACGGGAACGGCGCCCCAGCACGCGCCCCGCCGAAGCGTACCCGCCCGCGCAGAAATTCAACTTCGCCCTGCGCTGCGTGGTCGTTCCACCAAGCGGTATCGGTCCGCGCCGGGACGAGGCAGACAACCACCTCCGCAGCGCCCGTCCGGGCTGCGAGGGCGGCCTTCGCCATCCAGAGGCCAATCTCGCGGCCGTAGGGCGGGTTGCACCAGACGCGGCCAGTCCAGCGCTGCGCCAGCCCATTGTCGGCGCGGGTAAAGAACCGCGGACACTTCGCGTTGCTGGCGGTCGCGCAGACGTCGAGGTCGAAGGGGCCGTGCTGGGCATCGAGCCTGGCGAATAGATCCGGCGGCGTTGCCCACTCGCATGTCGCCGCGCTGAAGTGAACAGACCGCGCGGCACGCTGGCGATAAGCGGCCTGCCTGCAGGCCGCGGAGCAATAACGGGGTGGTCGCCCGGTGTTGCTGGTCTGCAGCGGGAGGCGGCAACCCCGACGCTGGCAGCGGTTCGGACAGTTAGCCAAGGAACACCTCCGCTCTGGTCAGGTCATTGTCACCGGCTCGGCCGACGTCTCCCGCCCGCGGCATCCTGGCAAGCCGCTCCAGGTAGGCGGCGAGGGTCGTCGAGGATCAGCGGCGGCGTTTCTTGCGATGTAGAAGAGTGCATTTGTCGGCCTCAGGGTCGTGGGGGTTGTTACAACACTGGCCAAGCTAGCACGACAGGGGGACTTCGCCGAAAGATCAACTGCAGGGTTTTCCAGGGCTTCCGCTCTCGCCCTGGCGGCACCGCTGGCAATCTCATCGAGTGCGCCCCGACTGACACAGACGGCCTTCGGCTTTCGGCCGGTGTTCCGGGTGAAGCCGAGGAGAGTGGCTCACCGCGGCGGCAGATCGTCGAGGATCCGGTGCGGGGCCTCTTGAGATATGTCGGAGGTCATTTAGCTGACTACTTTCTCCAGCGGGTTCTGACACAACACTAGCAAGGTGGCAGACCGCGCCGAAAGATGAACTGCGGAGATTTCCAGAATCCCCCCGATTGCCCTGGCGACAAGTCGGGATTTCCCGCTTCGCTACGTGCCGGGCGAAGCACCAGGAAGTTGATGTCGCGGCGGAAGCACTGGCAAGGTTTAGCAGGGGCACACAACCGGCACGGGCGGCAGAGATTTTCACCAGGGAGAGAACAGGGAGGAGTAGGCGCACGGTCTGGATGCGGGGTAGCGTCAGCATGACGAGTGCGAACTCTCTCAGGAGTGGGCCATGTGTGATCCCCCCCAACCGCAACGCCTGGCCGTCCGCCAAGTCGCCGCCGAATTGGGCGTCAGCCCGCAGACGATTTACCGCCTTTTCCACGCGGGCAAGCTGCTGGGCCTGCAGGTCGAGACCGCGGTGCGGATCGACCGCGCGAGCCTCGACGAGTACATCGCAGCCCACAGAAACGTACAGCCCCAGGTGGAGACGTCTCCACCTGGGGCTGTAGCTGCCGAGCGGCCTGAGCCACCTCCTACACCGCCTCCTTCCCCGAGGCGAAAGGCAACACGGCGGGAGAAGGGGTTTCGCTTCTTCCCTCCGGTGTAGGCGTCGCGGTGAACTTCTCCGCGAGATCGCGCAGGCGATCCACATTGTCGCAAATGTGGGAGTAGTGCTTCCGGATCATCGCCGGAGTGTTGCCCAGCAAGGCGGCCAGGTCGTCGATGGAACCTCCCTTCTCCAGCCACCGGGTAGCATAGGTGTGGCGATAAGAGTACGGCGTCAAGCCTTCGATCCCGAGCCGTTCGCCCACCACCTGGAACGACGCGTTCATGTTCGTCCGGTTCCAGGGCGTTCCTCTCCGTGTGCGCCACAGAGGCCCCTTCGGGTGCTTTTTCACCAGCGCCCGCATGATGGTGAGCGCTTCGCCGGTGAAGAAGATGCGGCGGTCCTTCCCCTTGCCGGCGGTCTTGTGCCGCGCCTCGCCCTCCAACCGCCGGTCATCCGCGTAATACACCAGCGCACCAAGCCGATCGTTCCAGTCGGTGGCCGTGGCCATCAATAACTCGCCTGGCCGCGCGCCCGTGGCGTGGAGGCAGGTCGCGAATTCTGCGAGTTTTTGATTCCGTTTTCTCCCCAGGATGCACTGCACGATCCGTTCGTGG
>DASPXY010001299.1:0-4953 GCA_035637055.1 Gemmataceae bacterium
GTGCGCATACCCTGGCGGATGAGCCAGTCGTGGATGCGGCGATACTTGACGCTGTCGAAGGGATGGAGGTATTGCAGCCCGCAGGCGGTAATGTTGTACGCCGGGCTGTAGATGAGCGGAATCATGGTCAACTCGGCAGAGTCACTCGCCGATAGAAGGAGGGCAGCGAACAGGGGGGTTTGCGGACAGCATGGCAAGGCACGCCATTGCGAGGCTTGACAGGTAATGTGTTCTATTGTGACCGGCGGGCCGCGCCGCGCCAAGAGCAAGCCCCCGACTCGGCGCGGCTGCAAGTCTGCGCCGTCACGACCTCGCTCGCGGCCACACAAACGCGAAGCCCCCGCGAGAACCATCCTCGCGGGGGCTTCATACTGGTCGGCGTTGGCTTGCCGCGTTGCCTCACCGACCGGCGGGCAGCGGCGGCCGGGGGACCGTAGGAGGCACAGCCGGAACGGCCTCAGCGGCAGGCGGTACGATCGGTTGGGGGAAGCTGGATTGCTGGGGCGGCCTGACTGGCGTCTGGCCTCGCAGAGCACGACGTAATTCTTCGACCTCCTTCAGCAGCCGATCGACTTTCTGCTCGAGGTCGCCGCGCTTCGCCGGGGGCAGCGGGGGAACGGCCACGGGGGCAGCCGTCGTCTTCGGGAGGGACCGGTACTGAGTGCCTGCAGGAGCGGGCGCGTACTGAGTGCCTGCAGGAGCGGGCGGGTAGCCCCCGAGAACAGGGGTTCCCGGGACAGGCTTGCCCTCCAACTTGGCCAGGTGCGCCAGGGCTTCGCGGTACTTCGCCTCGACGTCCTGGAACTCGGCCCGCTTCATTTCGTAGAGCTTTTTGAGATCCCTGACCGCGGCCCGTGCCTTCGCCGACTCGACATTCTTGGTCTCCGCGACCAGCTTGTGCTGCGCCTGCTGTTCTGCTTCCAGGGCGCGAATGGCCGCCTTGAGTGCCTCGATCTGCTGCGCCCGCGTGTCCTGGGGTGCTTGAGGACGCTGGGTGGTCTGCTGCGCGGTCGCGGGCAGCAGCGGCAGCACCAGGGCCAAACCGAGGACCGCCGCCACGCCCAGGCGCGACAGCGTTCGCGGTGTGTTCGCTCGCATGATCATCGTTAATCTCCTCCGCAAGTGATGAACCCGCCCGACCCCGCTGGCCGCCACCGGCAGCGCGGACCGAGCGTTGGAAAGAAAAGCCACCGTCTCCAGCAGCGCCAGCGCGTACGTATGACCGGCGCCGCCCAGAGACCAGACCGCCCAGGCGTCACAGCATTGCTCCTCGGCCTCGTGCAACTCGCGCCGCGCCCACCAGACGACCGGATGCCACCAGTAGAGCACCAGCGCCGCCAGCTCGATCAGCCGCACCCAGTGATCGCGCCTGCGCCAGTGCGCCAGCTCGTGCGCCAGCAGCGCCTCCTGCTGTTCGCCTTTGAGCCGCCCGAGCAGTTCCGCCGGGAAGAGCAACCGCGGCGTACGGCCGATGGCCCACAACATGGGCGACACGACGCCGGGCACCAGCCACACCGCTGGATGGCGGGACAATCCGAGCCGCGTCGCGATCGTGCTGGCCAGCGTTTGCAGTTCCGCGGGCGCGGGCCGGGCGAGGCGCAGCAACCTCCGAAAGCGATACACGTGCAGGACCACCCAGGCGAACCACAGGCCCGAGGTCGTCAGCCACAATGTCGCCACCACCGCCTGCCAGGCAAACGGTGCCGCGACCGGCTCCGGCTGGGCGGGCACGGCTTCCAGTGCCAATGCGTCCGGCCAGGGGGGCAGCGCATGGTCGGCGAACGCAACCTGCGGCGCGGCGCCCCCGAGCGCATCAGCCAGCGGCTCGGCGGGCGGCGCGGAATTCGGCTCGCCGGGCCAGGGAAGGGGAATGGTGATGAGCGGCGGCGTCAGTAATTTCAGGAGGACCAGCAGCCACAGGGCGTGGGCCAGGGCCGGCCGTCGCAACAAACGGGCGCCGGCCGCGGCGAGCAGGGCCAGGACGCTCGCCACGATGGCGTTGCTCAGTCCGATCTCCAGGAGCGTTCCCATGCGCGTCTCCTTTCAGCCCTGATCCTTCTTGCGGCGCGGTTTCGGGGCGAGGCTGTCCACCAGGTCGCGCAGCTCGCGCAATTCCTCTGCCGTGAGGCGCCCTTCGCGGATCAGGTTCGTCAGGAGCGGCTGCAGCGAACTGCTGCCCAGCCGCTGTACCAGCGACTCAAACTGTTCGCCGACCACCACATCACGCTCACGGGCGGCCCGGAACACCTGCGCCGCACCGCCGCGCTCACGCACCGCATAGCCGCCCGCTTCCAGGCGTTCGAGCAACTTGTGGACAGTGGCGTAGTCTGACGCCGTCTGGTCGGGGTAGAGCGCCTCGGTGAGTTGCCGGACCGTTGCCGGCCCGCGCTGCCAGAGCAATTCCAGAACAGCCCATTGCGAATCGGGAATGTGTGCCAAGGACGGCCCTCCCGGCAAGACGATAGACAACCTGTCTGGAGTGGATTATAGACAACGTGTCTGTGGTGTCAAGCGGAATTCCAGACAGGTTGTCTTGCGTTTCTTTCTCCCCTCGCCCCTGTACTCGGGGGCGAGGGGAGAAGAAGGAGGCTAAATAACTCCACGCAACAGGGAAAGTGGTGAACGAGCGGCGGGGTTTATCCCCGCCGTCTGGGGCTCAAGACGGCGGGGATAAACCCCGCCGCTCGTTCGCTTTCCCTGTTGCGTGTGTCTATTTAGTCGAGGTTGAGTTGCTT
Source organism: Gemmataceae bacterium (assembly GCA_035637055.1). GTDB lineage: Bacteria > Planctomycetota > Planctomycetia > Gemmatales > Gemmataceae > DASPXY01. The sequence goes on from DASPXY010001299.1 coordinate 2,736, forward strand.
GAGAACCTGTTCGTAGCGGCCCCAGGGCACTTCCTTCGTCGGGATCGAGGCCGAGCGCTTATCCAGGGGCAGGTCGAGGATGTACATCGTCTCGACGTGACGTGTCCGCTGACCGGCGCGGCGCAGTTCCACGAGCTTCGTCTGTTCCTCGCGGAAGCGGCGCGCCATCGTCATCAGGGTCAGGATGCGCGGCCCATCGCCGCCGTGTTCGACGCGCACGCCGCGGCAGGCCGGCCAGGACTCGAACAGGGCCAGGTCGGCGACGGCGATCAGCAAGATAGTGATCGGCTGGTGCTCGGCCAGCTGCTGCGGCTCGCAGCAGGGCGCCATCACATACAGGTCGTGCTCGAACGGAGCGTTTGTAAGGCGGTCGCACACGAACCCGGTCAGCGTCTCCAGCAGGTAGGAGCCCTCGGCGCCCTCCATCGAGATGAGCGTTTCGCGCGGCGTCACCTGCGTGGCCCGCCGGCGGAGGACGGATGCCAGGTGGCCGTTGGGAATGACGTGCCGCAGTTCCGCCTGGCCCAGCGCCCGAATGCGCAGGGTGGCGGCATGCCGTTCCCCCGGCGAGGCAGACGTCTCGGCGGACTCGATCAGGTGCTGGTGAATGACGACCGTGTCGCGTGCATCGCCGCGGAGGATGTTGCGCCGCTCGCGCCAGCGCTGCCGGTAGGCGAAGAACCAGGCAATCAGGCCCCCCACCAGCAGGCCAATCAACACACCGAGAGACCGTCCCAAGAGTTCGTCCGAGGTGAGGGCCAGCATGATCGCTCCTGTGGATGAGGAGTTTCCGCCCGCACCAAGCCACTTACCTCCGGACTTGCGTGCGGATCGCGCGCACGACCTGTCGGGCGAGCGTTCTGGACGCACCGAGATGGTGCGGGAGATGGCACCTCCCACGGCGTAACGCCGCAGCACTCGCTACCTCCGTGCGGACGGAAACTCCTTGCAGCATTTTACTCCCCAGGGCGGCATCTTCCCAGCGCCGCTCACTCCTTGGCGCGCTTCAAGATCAGGAGGAAGGTTTTCGATCCCTCGGGCGAGGCGAACTTGGTTGGCCGAGCCTCGCCTGGCGCGCTGGCACAAATCTTCAGCGTGTCCCCGCTCAACTCGTAGATTCCCTGCAAGGTCTTGTCTTTCCCCATGAGGTCGATCTGTTTGGGCTTCGTGGCCAGGTCCAGTTTGAAGGTGCCCTCTTCGCCATCCAACTTGTCGTCTTTCTTGAAAGCAATTTTGTTTCCAGCGATGATGACTCGGACGCCATCGAGTTCCCCTGCCGGCGGCTTTTCACCACTCTTCTCCGCGGACACGATGGTCCACGTCCCGGCCAGTTTTTTCAACTCCTTGGCAACGTCGCCTTCCTGGGCAACCACCACTGTCACGGAACAGAAGCACGCCGCGACCACCAACCCTTGTAGCCTTCGCATGACGAATCTCCTCCAGGTGAGGGTACAGGCACAGGCTGTTGAGCATACCGGCAAACAAGGCAAAAGGAAAAAGGCAAAAGAAAAAGGCAAAAGAGAAAAGGAAGAGGGCCAATAGCTCTCTTCCTTTTTTCCTTTTGCCTTTTTCCTTTTGCCTTGCGTTAGCGCTGCGCCGTGACGCGCGAGTCCTCGGTGTTCTCCGGTGCGTCGTACTGGACCGCCCAGCGCATGACGCGGCGCGTCACCTCGGCGGCCTGCCGCGAATGCACCGGCGGCAGCGCTTGCCCCAGGCCCAGGCCAAGATCGACGCCGAGCCGTCGCTGGATCACGTCCGCCGTCGCCAGGGCGATCTCGCGATTGGGCAGTCGCGCCAGGTCGCGCAGGGTCGCCACCGCCGCCCCTTCCAGCGGCCCCTCGGCGTGCTCGGCCAGAAGGGTCTCGACCGCGATCAACCGCAAGGGCGCCGGGTTCGCCGAGTCCAGCAATTTCTCCAGGAGCACCGGGTCCAGCTCCTGATGGTTCTGCAGCAGCCGGCCCAGTTCGATGCGCAGCACGGCCGGCGTGTGCGGATCGGCCAGTTGGTGTTGCAGCGCCTGCACCGGTGTCTCCTCGGGGCACTCGGCCAGGGCGCGGTTGTAGTGAACGCCCACCGTCAGCGCCGCCCGCACCGCCAGCACCCCCTTCTCGGCGCACCAGCCCGTCAAATCGTTGACCGCCTCCGGCGTGAGCAATTCGCCGTTGTGGCACAGGGCGCCGTCATTCTGGTAGAGCGGATCGGCCAGCACGCGGCGGAC
>DASPXY010001300.1:0-2650 GCA_035637055.1 Gemmataceae bacterium
ACCCCTCCCCCCAACCCCCTCCCCTGCAAGGAGAGGGGGAGCAAGACAACATCTCTTCTTCTCCCCCTCTCCTTTTGCAGGGGAGGGGGTTGGGGGGAGGGGTTTTGGCCCACCGCCTGAAGGCGGAACTACGAACCACGAACCACTGGAAGCCACATTAATTCGTCCAGTCGGAACCTGGCGGGGTCGTTGAGGTTGGGTTCATCACGGCGGTCCAGGTTGCCACGGAGACCGCGGCGGAAACCGTTCGGGTGCTCGCGTCTCCCAGGCACACCTGGGCGCCGCCGGGCTCGAAGGCATGTACCAGTCCCTTCGTCGCGGTCTGGGCGGTCGGGAACTGCGGGACCGTGGTTGTTCCCGCGGTGGACGTGAGCGGCATGTCGTTGTTCGCCGTCCCGATGGTGCCCGTGCGACTGCCCCAGGAGTTGTGGTAGCCGCCGGTGCAGTTGGCGAAGCCGGTCGCGAAGAACACGCAGTTGGACGTCCCCGAGCGGAAGTTGCTTGGGATCCTCGCTCCGGTCCGGAGGAAGACCTGATGGTTCGCGATGGCGTTGCCGGCGCCGAGGCCGACATTCGTTAGCCCGCTCGTCGTGCTGGGATCGAGCGGCGCCAGGAACGCGGGGACGACGTAGTTTGCAACGATCAGGCTATCGGTGTTGCCGCCCGAGGTATTGTTGTAGATGGGTGCCTGGTCGAGATAGGGCAGCAGGAAATAGTGGACAGTTCCGAGGCGATTCATCCACGATCCGGCGGCAGGCGGCAGGCGCTTATAGGTGTCGTGGCAGTTGTGGGCGGCGATGCCGCACTGGCGCAGGTTGTTGATGGTCGTCGTTCGGTCCGCGGCGAGGCGTACCTGCTGGACGGCGGGGACGAGCAGGCCGATCAGCACGGCGATAATCGCGATCACTACCAGCAGTTCGATCAGCGTGAAACCCGTGTGTCCCTGGCAGCGAGGGTGAGACATAACCGTCTCCATGCGCGGGAGAAATCAGATAGGAGCGCAGCCGCAATCGCTGACTCGCTGTCAAGCCGCTACGGCTGCGGCACGATTCTCCCCTCTGCTCCGAACTGTTGCGAGGATCCGCCCGAGATTCTGGCCAGCCTCCTCTGACTATGGGCGGCCCTGGCAATGTACGGGAAAAGGGCGAAGCGGGAAGGGACGATTCCTGCCTGTTCTCCGAGACTGTCCGAGCCCGAAGCGTAAGCGAGGGACCAGGGAGAGTCCCTCGCTTACGCTTCGGGCTCGGACGAGTTTTGTCCCAGATGCACCGGGCTATCACAACAGCTGAGCAATGGTGTCCAGGAGGTTGCGCTGGTCGAAGCCGCTCTTGACGAGGTAGGCATCGGCGCCGGCCTGCAGGCCGCGGGCGCGGTCCTCCTCGGTGGCGCGGGCGGTGACCAGGACCACCGGCAACTCACGGAAGCGCGCCGAGGCTCGCACCGTCTCGGTCAGCGCCAGGCCGTCCATGCGCGGCATCTCGATGTCGCTGACGAGCAGGTCCGCCCCGCGTTCTTGCAATAATTCCCAGGCGGCGAGGCCGTCGGCAGCCGTGTGTACGTCGTAACCAGCCGCCTCCAGGATGCTCTTTTCCAGCGCTCGCGTCGTCACCGAATCATCGACGACCAGCAGCCGCTTCCGCCGCGGAGCAGCCGCACCCGCCGGCACCGCCAGGGCCGTCGTTGCGCCCAGGCCGAGAGCGCTACGGACAAGGTTGGCCGCATTGAGCACCAGCGCCACGCGCCCCGAGGGCAGCAGCGTCGCCGCCGAGACGAACCGTAGCCGACGGATGCGCGGCCCCAGGCTGCTGACGGTAATTTCCTGTTCGGCGAGCAGTTCCTCGACCGTGAACGCCATCCGCCGATCGCCGGCAGCGAGGATCAACACGGGCGTCTTGCCTTCCGCAGCCGGCGGTGCGGTGCTCAGTCCGAGTGCGGTGGTCAGTGGCACAACCGGCACCGGCGTACCGCCCAGGGCCAGCACCTGTCGCCCCGCCACCGAGCGCAGGTCGGCCGCGCTGATGCGCGTGACGCGCTGCACGCTCGTACCAGGCAAGGCGTACGTTTGCCCCGCCGCTGACACCAGGACTGCCCGCAGCGTCGTCAGTGTCAGCGGCACGGTCAGGGTGAAGCGCGTACCGGCGTCAGGCGCCGTCGTCACCTCGACGGTGCCGTGCAGCGCCTCGACGCGACTCTTGACGACGTCGAGTCCCATGCCGCGGCCGGAAACATCGGTGACCGAAGGGGCGGTGGACAGGCCGGGAAGAAAGATCAGCTGGGCCGCCTCGCGCTCATCGGCAGGCTCGGGCAATCCGCCGCGCCGAGCCTGTTCGCGAAGGGCCGCCAGGTCCAGGCCGCGGCCATCGTCCTCGACGGTAACCTCGACACGAGGGCCGCGCAGAGCAGCCGTCACCGTGACCCGTGCCCGCGCCGTCTTGCCGGCGGCGCGGCGGACGGCGGGCGGTTCGGCGCCGTGGTCCACGGCGTTGCGGACCAGGTGGCGCAGCGGATCCTTGAGCCCTTCGAGGATCGAGCGGTCGAGTTCGACGGCGCCGCCAGCGATAACCACCTCAACCTCCTTGCCGCCGGCGCTGGCCAGGTCGCGGGCCATGCGGTCGAGTCCCTCGCAGGCTTCGGTGAAGGGCAGCAGGCG
>DASPXY010001301.1:0-2667 GCA_035637055.1 Gemmataceae bacterium
GCATGCGCAGCGTGATGAATTACACGGCGCGTTTCGACGCCACGGCCATCGGCCAGGAGATCGATTTCGTGCTGACCGTCAAAGCCAACGTCACGACCCTCTGCCCATGCTCGAAGGCCATCAGCGCCTACGGCGCGCACAACCAACGCGGCGAGGTGACCGTCCAGATCCGCTCGACCAAGGCGATCTGGATCGAAGATTTGATCGCGATTATTGAAGGCTCGGCCAGTTCAGAACTGTTCTCACTCCTCAAAAGGCAGGACGAGAAAGCCGTCACGGAACGCGCCTACGAGAACCCGGTGTTTGTGGAAGACCTCGTGCGCAACATCGCCCAGAAGCTCAACGCCCGCCCCGACATCACCTGGTACAAGGCGGAGGCCGAGAACCACGAGAGCATTCACAACCACAACGCCTACGCTTGCATCGAGAAGGGATGAGGCGGAACCGCCGGGGCCTGCTTCGAGTATTCTGCCCCGCGATGGCGCCGCGGCACGGCGTTCTCGCCGGTCAGGACTTCGCCACGAGTTGCCTTAAAACAAACGGTAAAATGCCGCCGTGCTGGTAGTAGTCGATCTCGATCGGGGTCTCGATGCGGCACTGGACCGGGATGTCTTCCGCCTGGCCGGTGGCCCGCGTCACCCGCAGGGTGAGGTCCTGCTGCGGCTTGAGCTGCGGGCCGAGCCCGAGCACGTCGTATTTCTCCGTGCCGTCGAGGGCGAGAGTTTGCGCGTTGGTGCCTTCCTTGAATTGCAGCGGGAGCACCCCCAGGCCGACCAGGTTCGAGCGATGGATGCGTTCGAAACTTTGGGCAACGACCGCCCGGACGCCGAGCAGCCGCGTGCCTTTGGCCGCCCAGTCGCGCGAGCTTCCCGTGCCGTATTCCTGCCCGGCGATGACCACCAGGGGGACCCCTTCCTTCTGATACTTCATCGCGGCGTCGTAAATCGACAATTGTTCGCCCTCCGGTTGATGGATCGTCACCCCGCCTTCGACGCCGGGCACCATGAGGTTCTTGATGCGCACGTTGGCGAACGTGCCGCGGGTCATCACGCGATCGTTGCCTCGCCGCGAGCCGTAGCTGTTGAAGTCCTCGTGGGCCACGCCATTTTCGATCAGGTAGCGGCCGGCGGGCGAGCTCTTCTTGATGCTGCCGGCGGGAGAGATGTGATCCGTCGTGACGGAGTCGCCAAAGATTCCCAGGGCGCGGGCTCCGCGAACCTCCGCGATGGGGTCGGGCTGGAGCGAGAAATCGCGGAAGAACGGCGGTTCCTGAATGTAAGTGCTCTTGGGGTCCCAGGGGTAGACGGCGCCGGTCGTGGAGGGGATTTCGTTCCACTGCGGGTTTTGCGCGGCGAAATCCTGGTAGAGTTGCTGATAAACTTCCGGCTGGAGCGCCGCCTGCAGGGCCTCGCGCACTTCCTGCAAGGTGGGCCAAATATCGCGCAGGGTGACCGGCTTGCCCTCCTTGCTGGTGCCGAGTGGTTCGGTGGTGAGGTCGATGTCGACCCGGCCGGCGATGGCGAAGGCCACCACCAGCGGCGGGGACATGAGGAAGTTGGCTTTGATGCTCTGATGAACGCGCGCCTCGAAATTGCGATTACCTGAGAGGACGGCGGCGGCCACGATGTCGAGCTTGGTCAGCGCCTCCTCCACCGGGCCGGGGAGCGGGCCGGAGTTGCCGATGCAGGTGGTGCAGCCGTAGCCGACGAGGTTGAAGCCGAGCCGGTCGAGGTAGGTTTGCAGACCGGTTCTCCTGAGGTAATCGGTCACGACCCGCGAGCCGGGAGCGAGCGAAGTTTTGACGACAGGATTCACGCTGAGTCCGCGTTCGACCGCCTTCTTGGCGAGCAATCCGGCCGCCAGCATCACACTCGGGTTCGACGTGTTGGTGCAACTGGTGATCGCGGCGATGAGCACGCTGCCGTGGCGCAGGTCGGTGTTGAATTTCGGAAAGGCGGAGAGCGGCAATTCCTGCGGCAGGTCGGGCGTCGGATGCTGGTCGCGCATCTCCGACTCGCTGGGATCGACGGGTATTCGCCGGAAGCCATAGGAATGATCGGTGTCGCCCTTGGCATGGTTCTCACTGGAAACGCGGACGCTCGAATAGAATTCGTCGGGGTTCTTGCCAAAGCCTCGTTCGGCCACCGGGCGCGAGAAGGCGCTGATGAACTCCTGTTTCAGCCGGGGCAAGTCGATCCGATCTTGCGGACGCTTGGGGCCGGCCACGCTCGGCACGACCGTGCCCAGGTCCAGTTCCAGCTCGGTCGAGTAATGGATCTGGCCATTTTGCGGAATGCCGAACAGGCCTTGGGCGCGGTAGTAGTTCTCGTAGAAACGGCACTGTTCCTCGCTGCGTCCCGTGGCGCGAAGATAGTTCACGCATTCCGCATCGATCGGGAAATATCCCATCGTGGCGCCGTATTCGGGGGCCATGTTCGCGATCGTGGCGCGGTCCACGACCGGCAAGGCGGCCGTCCCCGGGCCGTAGAACTCGACGAACTTGCCGACGACCTTGGCCTGTCGCAGCCGTTCCGTGAGCGTGAGAGCCAGGTCGGTGGCGGTGACTCCTTCCTGGAGGGTTCCGGTGAGGTACACGCCAACCACGTCCGGCGTCAGGAAATAAACCGGCTGCCCCAGCATGCCGGCTTCGGCCTCGATGCCGCCGAC
>DASPXY010001302.1:0-3852 GCA_035637055.1 Gemmataceae bacterium
TGACGTGACGTTGACCGTGAACGTCTCCGACCCGGCCAACCCTTCGCACATCGTCTACTCGGCGGACCCCAAAGGGCGCGGGTTCTTCCGCACCCGCTATGCGCCAAGCGACCCGCCAGCCCTCACCAACAACTGACCGCCCTGCGCTGACGTGTGCTTGGGACGATGGGTAGTTCGAGGGAACCGGGCAGTGCATCATAGCGAAACCGACTACTGGCGATAGCTACCGTCCTGGTGGTGACGAGCGGCCAGGCGGACTCTCTCGGTGGGAGTTGAAGCCCAAGCGTTTCGAGGTTGAGCCCATGTCCTTCCTGACAGGCCCGCAACTCGGCGAACTGCGCGACATCCTCTGCGACGTCTACCCAGAGATTGACGAACTCAGCCAGATGGTGAGAATTCGCCTGAACGAGACTCTGGGTAACATCGTTGCCGTAAGGGCCCAGCCGAATCAGAACATCGCCTTCGCTCTGCTGGAATGGCTGGAGGCACGTAACCGGACGCGCGAGCTGCTTGCTGCCCTCCTCGAGGAGCGACCCCGGGGAGAACGAGTCCGCCGCTTTTGCGAACCGCTGCTTGCTGCCGGCGGCCCGGGAGGGAGAGCGCCGCCGACAGAGCCCCCAGATCCGAATCTGGTCCGCACCCAGGTCATTGAGTTCAGCGCCGTGTTCGGGGAGCGCCGCAAGTGGTTCAACTACCTGCGCGCGAGCAAGGCGCTGCACGACGTCCTCCACAAACTGCAGGCCATGCAAGAAGGGATTGCCCAGGCGATCGAGCGGTTTCGACTGCAGCCGAATGCCCCGGTCGAACTGGAGATCATCGCCAACACGCTCGACGACGATTTTGTGGCCAACGCCGTCGCGGCGAACCAGGAGACGGAATTCCCGGACGAGGCCGGGGAATGGATCACGGCGTTCCGGGGGGCGGTCAGGGATCTACGGGCTGCCCTGGCTCCCCCCGACCTGGTTGCCCTGAAGCGGTGCGCCGATAGCCTGCGTGCGCTGCCCGACCAGCAGCAGGCAGGGTTGAACAAGGAACTGGTCCGCTACGTCTACCGCCTGAAGGCGGACGAACTGGTGACGCGCATGGACGGCATCCTGGCCGGGCTCGGTCAGATCCCGGCGGCTGCCGAGTTGCAGTCGAAGTTGACTCAGTTTCGCGCGCTCTGCAAGCAACTCGCGGGACTCATCCTCGACCACGACGCCTGTCAGGAGGTAGAGATCTCGCTGAAGCTCGTGCCGCGGTCGGGGGAGGTCAGCCACGACCAAGTCTTCAATTGGCCGAACGTCCTGGCCGCCCTCCTCCGCATCGCCGGGCGCCGACCGGCCGACCCGATGGCCGCGCGCATGGCCGAGTACGCCCGCGCGTTCGACGCGGCCCTCCCGAACGCTGGCTCCGCCCCGTTCGCCTTACTACGACAGCAGTTCAGCCTGCTCTTCCACAAGACGGACGATGTCCTGCTTACCGTCACCGACAAACTCGTCGCTGAAGCCGCGAACGTGGACGCCCGGTTGAGGAGTTTTGCCTGATGAGCCCTACAGCCACCCCTGCGGCCGAGCCCCAACCCTTCGACTCGCTGGCCGACTTGCAAGATGACCACGCACGTCTGGTTAAGGAAATCGGTGCCGCCCTGCTGGCCACCGGCAACCCAGAGCGGGTGGCCGCGTTCATCGACCGCGCTGTGGCGACCGGTGCGCTTTTGGACGGCGAGGACGACCGCGCCGCTGCCCAGGGGTTGCTCAACTTCTGGGTCGCACGGCTGGCGGCCGCGGCCCAGACCGCCGAACGGAAGGGGGGCAAGGAGGCTGCAACTCCGTCCGTCCCTCTGCGTCTGAGCAACACGCTCCTCAGGGACTTCGACTCCGCCACCTTTGAGCAGGCCGCCGCCGCCGCCGACAATTGGTGGCAGCAGCTGCCTCCGCTGGACCAACTCCTGGCCCGGCGCCTGCTGCTCCGACTGTTGCGGCTCCGCGATGACCATACCACCTGGGAAGTGCGCCCGAACACGCTGGAGGGGGTGAGTGAGCGGCTCGACCCCCGAGAGGCCGACGAGAGCGCCTTGCAACAGAAGGCCAAACAGTTCCTGCTAGAGCTAGGCAAGTTGGGGATCGTCCGGGCGATACCCAACCCTTCGGGCTTTACCGACTACGCCCTGCGTTCTCCGGAACTGCTGGACAGGTGGGAGCGGCTCAGAGGTTGGATGGACGAGCGGCGCAACTTCCGGCAAATGGCGGTGGAGTGGGCCAAGCGGCGCGAGGAAAAAGAGAAAGCCGAGCAGGGGTCGAAGCCATTGCTGCACCGGATTTGGGAAAGGGCCTGTGTTTGGACCGAAAAGTTCGGGGCCTTCCTCCTGTCGGTCGGAAAAGCAGTGCGGACACGAATACGGGGCGCTCGCCCTGCCGGGGATGGCCTTTCCAGGCAGGAGTATGACGAAGCGGAAACCTACCGGGACCGGAACAAGGATGAGCTGAGGCTGATCTTCGAGAAGCAGGCGCTCGACCGGCAGCGGACTGAGCGCGCGAAGATCCGCGCTGCCCTGGCGTTCTTCGTGGTTCTCCTGCTGTTGGTGTTTGCGTTGTGTGGCTGGTCGAGAGCGCTCTCCTACCAACACGCTGAGGAAGTCAGGAAGCTGACTGTGCAAACCCGCTTGCTGACCAGCCACGCGCGGACCGCCCTGGCCACGGACCGGCAACGCAGCGTGCTGCTGACGCTGGAGGCTTTGAAGATCAACCCACCGGACCCGGGAGCCGGCACGCCGGACGACAGAGAGCAGTTCTCTACGGAACGCAACAAGGCGACAGAAATCCTCGGCGAGGCCCTGCGCAGCATGGACGGCACGGGCTACTATGCCAACCTGGGTACGGTCACGGCCTTGGCTGCCCACGAAACCCCGGCCGGGGATTTGCGCTGGCTCGCGGCGGCAGGTTCCAACGGCTCGATCGCCCTTTGGGACTTCGCAAATCCCCGAAGGCCGAAACAAGAGATCCTCCCGTTCGGCTACGCGCCGCCGCTCCAACACCTGTGGATCACCGGCGAAGGCACGCTTCTCGCCGCTCTGAATTACCGGAACAACCTTACCGTTTGGGATCTGAACGACCCTGACAGGCATGGGGGGTGCCGGGTGTTCGAGTTCGGCCTATCTCCCTTCCCCGTGATGAACGTGGACATCAGTGACGATGGGGGGATGGCTCGAGATGGACGACGGGCGTACGGAAGGCTTGTTCATTCACCTGGGAGGTGCTGGCAACCGATTGCAACCATTCCGCTTTAAGATGGGCGACTTCCCAGGCGCAACGCCCTTCGCCCTCTCCACGTTCCATTCCTTCTCCAAGGACGGCAAGTGGTATGCGCGCATCACCCACAGCGGCGAAGCTTTCGTGTGGAACCTTGAGGGCAAGCAGAATCCCGATACATTCCTCCCCGTGAAGTTGGGCGCCAGGGAAAAGACGGAAATCCCGCCCGTTTCGGGGACGTTTAATGGCGAGTTTATGGATAGCAGCACCCGCCTGGTCGTGTTTTTTGCCAATGGCTGGGCCCGTTACTGGGAGTTGCAGAAAGACGGCACGTGGGATCCGCAGCCGCGCGAGGTGGATTTGAAAGTCGCGGCGGCCGAGTTGCTCAAGAAACAGAAACCGGCGGCCAGCGTGAGCATGAAACGACTCATGACGAATAAGCGGGGGACGCACGCGCTCCTCATTCTGGAAGACCCGTCTTCCGCTGTGTTATTCGACGGTAATGAGTTCCCCTCGGCGCCAGGGAAGAACCCCAAAGGGAGGCTGCTGTCCGGCTGGTCCGACAAGGATACTGCGGTGTTCAATTCACCTCCGCTGTTCGTTCAGGTTCACCACCACAAAA
>DASPXY010001303.1:0-5667 GCA_035637055.1 Gemmataceae bacterium
CCGAGGGCGTCTTCGCCAACGGGGTCAAGACTGCCGCCGTCGAGGCCGAGGCGTTGCAGACCGACCTCTACGAGCAGCTCGGCCGCCTCAAGAGGGAGCTGGAGTGGCTCAAAAAAAAGTCGGCCCAGTCGCCTGAACAACTGCGGCCGCTGGTGGAACCTGACCACCCCCAGTTGAGCGTGCGGCGGCAGTGTGCACTGCTGGGGCTGAAGCGCTCCAGCCTGTACTACGAGCCGGTCGGCGAAACGTTGGACAACTTGCGGCTGCTGCGGCTGCTCGACGCAGAGTACACCGCGCAGCCGTTCCGTGGCAGCCGGCGCATGACCGTCTGGCTGCGTGGGCAGGGAGAGGCGGTCAACCGCAAGCGTGTGCAGCGGCTGATGCGGTTGATGGGCCTGGAGGCCATCTACCCCAAGCCGCAGTTGTCGGCCCCAGGCCAGGGCCACAAGGTCTTCCCGTACCTGTTGCGGGACGTGGCGAGCGAGCGGCCCGACCAGGTGTGGAGTACGGACATCACCGACGTGCCGCTGGCACAAGGCTTCATGTACCTGGCGGCGATTATCGACTGGTACAGCCCCTATGTGATCGCCTGGCGGCTGTCGAACACCCTCGACGGCTCCTTCTGTCTGGACCTGCTGGAGGAGGCGCTGAGCCGCGGTCGGCCGGAGGTGTTCAACACCGACCAGGGGGTCCAGTTCACGGCGCAGGCGTGGACGGGGCGGCTGGCAGCGGCGGGCGTGCAAGTGAGCATGGATGGCAAGGGGCGCTGCCTGGACAACGTGTTCGTGGAACGTTTGTGGCGGACGGTGAAGTACGAGGACATTTACCTGCGCGGCTACGAGGGCGTCCCAGAGTTACACGAGGGCTTGGAGCGGTATGTGCCGTTCTACAACGACGAGCGACCGCATCCGTCCCTGGCATACCAGACACCCGCAGTGGTCTACGGGCAGCGGGCGTAAGGGAGGTCGGCCCGGGACAGAGGAGGCATTCTTTGTCGCCGCCGCAGACCCTCAGTCCTGGGGAAGGGTCTGCGGCGGCGACAAAGAATGCCTGAGTGGCAGGCGGCCGCTGGGCGATGGGTCGATGAGGTGGGAGAGCGGAGTTCTCCCGGATAGTAGCTAAGAGGCTCTGCCAAAACCCCGGATCTGGCCTCTTTTCCCAGGGTTTCAGGAGGTTTTGGCAGAGCCTCTAAGGACGGCGCTTTTTTGGTCTAGACAAAGGGGTCCACTTCACACTTCAGGTCCGGACCGGCCCACCAGTAGCGACCCGCTGTGTAGCAATCATCCTGCATGTCGGCCTACAGCTTCCGCTGTTCCCGCAGCACCGCCAGCGCCTGGTCTGCCAGCCCCACTCGCTCCAACCAGGCGACGAGTTGCTCCCGTTGCTCACCAAGCAGCAAGCGAGCATCGAGCACATCCTCCAGATCCTTGACGTTCGTGAGCAGCGGGTGTTCGTCGAGGTACTCCTGGCCGCCGAGCGCGATGAGTGGTTCGGTCATACTGCGGACGGAATCACCGTTCGTCGCTTCGCCCCAGCAGTCGGTTGACCGCCTCCTCCAACTCGCGAATCTGCTGGTGAATTCTGGCCCGCCTCTCGGGGTCCATCGCCGTGTCCCGCTCGGCTTCCAGGTCGGCGAGCCATTCCAGGAGATCGTCGAGCTGCTGGTCCATGTGCGGCAGTGTAGCAGGACAGCCGATCCTCTGCCCGCTGGCGGCTGCCCGAAGGAGGTCTCGAAGCGCTGGGCAATCTGTGGCCCCCCGATCAGAACAAGTCAGAACAACCCGAGGTGGATTGTCAGGGACTGCCCAGACCCGCCGAAACAGGGGCAGCAGTGAGGCTGCCCCGTGGATCGCGGTACTCACCGAGCCAGTCCCGGCCACACGCCCCAGTTCACAGACTCGGGTCGCGAACTGGGGGTGCTGGGGTAGGTGGGCGCATGTTCCATCCACGGCGTAACGCCGCAGCACACGCTACTGTCGCGATCCGCGCAGACTCTACCGCTTGCGCGCCTCGCTCTGCAACGGCACGCTCCTTCGGTCCGAGCGTTCTTTCCACACCTGAAGGAGATATCTGATGAAGACAATTAGCAGTTGGGAAGACCTGCGACCGTACGGCGTGATCTTCCTCACGGGAGAATCGTGCGGGCTTTCGTACGCATCCTCGCGGATCTGACGGAGGCCGGCAAGCAACTCGTCTGCAAGCTGCTTGGCGTTGGGGACATCACCCTCGCCCGACGCTGGGGCAACGGCTCTGAGGAGCGGGCCGGCTCTATCCTGCTCTGCCACGACTTCCGCACGCCCCTGAGTATCTTCGCCCTGCTGGAGAACGGCTGCCGTGAAGTCTACCGGCTCCAGGACCGCATCGCCGGCTTTGAGCCCCCCGACATTCCCGAGCGCCGGGACCGCTTCGTGCAGCATTACGGCAATGAGATCATCCGCCGCTACGCCTACGAAGGGACGGCGGGAGACCGGAATCGCCACGTCTTTACGGGCCGCGTCGAGTAATTTCCATGTCCGCTCGGACACCCCCTGTATCTGCAGGGGGACTTTTGGTTGCACTGCCTTCTCCCTTGCGGCACCCTCTCCCCATTCGAGTTGTTCCTTTTTTCCATCGTAGAAGGAGGGTTCCATGAAGGTTCGCAAGGAAGACGGTTCGTGCCCCAGTTGCGGCGGCGAACTCGAGATCATCGACGTCGATGACGAGATGATGACGGTCGAATGCACGGTCTGCCAGGAGCAAGACGTCGTCGAGACGGATGCTTTCCACGACGGCTGCACTCTCTACTGGCCAGCGATGATGGCCCGCAAGCTGGAGGAGCGTGAAGCATGATGCACGAGCCGCCCGGCGACTACCGCGAGACCGACGAGATGGTCATGTCGAACTTCGACCGCTCCATCGACCAGACCCTCACAGCGAGGCTCCGCGCGGAGCGGGTCACCATGCACTACAGCGGCCGCGGTTTCTGCGGCGAGGTGTGGTTCCGCCTCGGGCAATTCCACTGCTTGATCCGCATCCACGGCTTGCCGCAAGAAACCGTCAGCCGCGACACGCTCGAGGAAGTGATGGAGTATGTGTGTCTGGAATATGCAAGCGAATGAAAGGAGCCCCGATGAACCTGTCTGATCGTGAGCGGGCCACCGTCCTCGCCGCTCTTCGCGAGTGGCAAGGCATCCTCACCGGCAACGAGCCCGCCGAGGAAGCCATCGATGCCATCGCCTCCGATGGCGGGCGCTTTGCGCCCCTGACGGTCAAGGAGGTTGATGAGTTGTGCGAGCGCCTGAATACCGAAAGGAGAACCCCATGATGAAGGAGATACCCCTCGTTCACCGGATTTACTTCCTGCCGGAATATACCGCGGTGGCCCGCGCGATCGGCTACCGCGGCATGACTTACCGAGAACTGACGCAGGTGATCGAGGAACTGGCCAAGCAGTTCCCGAAAGCGATGGTCGAGTCCGCTATTTACCATTTGACGACCTTTGAAGGTCAAATGACGTGCAACCCCCCGCCGCTTGCGAAGGTGCAGCTGCGTGAGCACGCCCGCAAGCTCTGCTGGATGTTGCTTGGGCCACCGCCGGAGGCTTGGCAGCAGTTCTACGAGAACGTGCGGGAACCTCCTGACAATCCGTATGTCAAGGCGCCGGAACCGAAGGCGGAACCACCTGCAGAGAAACCAGGGAAGCCCCAGCCGAACAAACAGCGGACCAAGAGGAAGAAGGACTGATGCTCGGACGCCGAGGCCCTGCATCCGAGCAGGGCCTGTTTGGATGATGCCTTCATGGTCGCAGTCAGATGCATCCTGGGAGAGCTCACACAGAGCCACGCAGAGTCCGGAAGTGCTTCCTGACGTCTGCATTCCGAATCGGAGCGACGTTCCAGGCGATGAGTGGCGCGGAGGCGGCGACCAGCTACGCTCGCTCGGCATCGGCGATGACGCCTTCCAGTTCCTCGCGTTGCGGGCGATCCTTACCGTTCGCGAAGTCAGCCGGGCTCATCCCTCCGAGGGTGGTCAGGTAGTGCTTCGCGGCAGCCAACAGTTGATGCGACTCCTCCATGACGTGGGCGGACTCAATGAAGGCGTGGGCACCCTCAATGTCTCCTTCGTAGATCGCAAATTCGTCTCCTGAGAAGTCCGTGATGGCGACGGCGGATTCCGTCTCGTCGTCCGAATGCAGTTCGATCTGGTAGGTCCAAGGCGTCGGGAAGACGCAGTTGTCGGTGCGGGCCGGTACTGGTGCGTTCGTGGTGTTCAGGATCGGGAGGGAAAGGGAAATGAAGAAAAGTTAGTCCACGGTGACGCAGCCGCACTTCGGACAGAGGGAGATCAGGCTGTGCCCCTTCGGGACGAGGATCTGGTTCTCGTACTCTTCCTCGCAGTCGCACCACTGGTCATCGTGAAGCCGGGACGGGGGAGGGCCGTGGTAAACGGGCAGGCTCGGCCATTCGTCCTCATCGGTGATCGGGACGAGCTGAACGTCGAGGAGTATGGATTTCACTTGGGTCATCTGGCACTCCTCCGAGCAGAAGGCCGAGTCGGGAAGATCGGCGAAGCGATGAATCTTGCCGGTGATGGTTTTGCCGCATGCCTGGCAGGTTGGGCGGTTCGTGCTGTTCATGGGGAAAGGGAGAAGTGGCCGATACAAAACGGGAATCAGCGGGTGCCTTTCGGCTTGGGAGAGACCGCCTTGAGGGCTCGTTCGGCCTTCTTGAGTGCGTACTCTTCCTTCTCGGTGAGGAATCCAACCCGGTCCTCCAGGAGAACGTTGATGAAGGTCTTCAAGGCGTTCACCAATGCTCGCGTCTGTGCCGGTGTTGCGGTATTCTTGGTGGACATGGTTCAACAAGGAAATGGCGGATAGGATCAGCGGCCTTCGGCGCCGCCCAGTTCAAGGAACAAACAGTGTGCCGCCTTGGAGCAGTCCGTGATGTTCCCGTTGGGTTTCTTGATGATATATCGACTCTGTAGCAAGGAAGTTGACGTTCCGGTGTCATCCGCGTGTTTGGTGAAGGCAGGAGATCGTTTCCGAGCCAGCCGTCCCGTCAGGTCATAGTTATACGTCCAGGTGCCATCGCTCTCCAGGCGATTGCCTGTCGTCACGGAGATGCCGGTGCCGCTGCGGTTGCCCACCCCGTCGTAGGTCACGCTCGTGCTGTCATCGTCGATGAGTTCGTTGGTCTCGTCGTAGGCGAAGCCGCGGGTGACGCAGTCGATCGTCTCCTGCGTGAGACGGCTCGCATCGTCGTAGTCGTAGGTGTACAGGCCGATGATACCGTGCTGCACCAACGTCACCCGTCCCGCCTGGTCGTAGTTCCAAGCACTGGAGAGCACCGGCGAGCCACTGCCCGCCTGATAACGCACGGCACTGGTGACGTTGGCAGCAGCGTCGTAGCCAAAGGCCACCGACCCCTGCGGCCCTCCCACCGTCCCAAAGTCACGCCACGTCAGCCGATTGGCACTGTCGTAGGTGGAGGTCAGCACCCCGCCCAAGGAGTCGGTCACCAAGGTGCGGTTGCCGGCAGCGTCGTAGTGGAAGTCCAAGGTCACGCCGAACGGTCCCACCACCTCCGTCGCTCGCCCCAATGCATCGTTAGAGGCTCTGACAAAACCACTTGGCACGGGAGTTGAGGTTATGACAGGAGAGCGTTGCCTGAAAGGAGGCACCTGTCA
>DASPXY010001304.1:0-4168 GCA_035637055.1 Gemmataceae bacterium
GGGTCGGGGGGAGGGGTTCTCCGAACCGCGGCTAAACGGAGGAACGCCGATCATCTTATTCCGTTGACGGCAGCGCAGCGCTGCCGTACGCTGGCGCAAACCCCAGCAACCGGGTTCGCATTACAAGGAATAGCATCATGAAACGACTTCTTTCCCTTGCCGTGGTCCTGGCGCTTGCCATTGTGGGCCACGGGACCGCCGGCGACAACAAGCAACCCACGCCCCAGGGCAAGGACAGTCGCCTGACGCCGAAGGACTACGACGGCTATTTCCCCTGGACGCCGCCGCAGACGTTGCCGGCGTGGGAAGCGCGCCGCCGTCAGCTGCGCGAACAGGTTCTGGTCGCCAACGGTCTCTGGCCGATGCCCGAGAAAACGCCGCTCAAGGCCACCATCCACGGCAAGATGGACCGCGACGATTACACGGTCGAAAAAGTCTTTTTTGCCAGCTACCCGGGCCATTACGTCACGGGTAATCTCTATCGCCCCAAGGGCAAGACGGGCAGGCTGCCCGCCATCCTGTCGCCGCATGGTCACTGGGCCAACGGCCGCCTCTACGACGCTGGCGAGAAAGCCGCGAAAGCCCAGATGGATCAGCGCGCCGAGAAAACAATGGAAAGCGCCCGCTACCCGCTGCAAGCCCGCTGCGCCCAGCTGGCACGCATGGGCTGCGTCGTGTTCCACTACGACATGGTCGGCGTAGCCGACAGCCAGCAGATCGGCCACCGCGCCGGCTTCAACGACCCCGAGGCCGAATTGCGTCTGCAGAGCTTCATGGGCCTGCAAACCTGGAACACGATCCGCTCTCTCGATTTTCTGCTGAGCCTGCCCGACGTTGACCCCGCACGCATCGGGGTGACGGGCGCCAGCGGCGGCGGCACGCAGACGTTTATCCTCTGCGCCATCGACGATCGCCCGGCCGCGGCATTCCCGGCGGTGATGGTCTCGACTGGCATGCAGGGCGGTTGCATCTGCGAGAACTGCTCGTATCTGCGCCAGGACACCGGCAACATCGAACTCGCCGCCCTGTTCGCTCCGAAGCCCCTTGGCATGAGCGGAGCCAACGACTGGACCAAGGAAATCGAGACGAAGGGCCTGCCGCAGTTGAAAGCGCTGTACAAGCTCTTCGGCGCCGAAGAGAAGGTCATGGCGAAGACCTACAAGCAGTTCGGCCACAATTACAATCAGGTTAGTCGCGAATTGATGTACAACTGGTTCAACAAGCACCTGCGGCTCGGCCAAGTGGAGCCAGTGACCGAGAAGCCGTTCCAGCCATTCCTCCCGCAAGAGTTGAAGGTCTTCGACGCCCAGCATCCATTGCCGAAGGATGCCGTCAATATCGATGGATTGCGTCGCTACCTGACCGAGAGTTCCAACAAGCAGATCGCGGCGCTGTTGCCGAAGGATAAGGCGAAACTCGGTGAGTTCCGCCGCGTGATCGGTACCGCGTTGCGTGTGATGGTCAACGACACGCTGCCCGCGCCCGCCGATGTTGAGGCCACTCCCATCGACAGCAATCGTGCTCGCGATGGGAATACGTATACTTCGGTGCTGCTCGGCCGCCGAGGGAAGGGGGAAGCCGTCCATGCCACGTCCATGGTACCGCCAGACCACGATGGGACGGTTATCGTCCTCGTTGGCGGTGAGGATCTGGCAGGCAAGAAGGCAGAGTCGCTCCTGAAAGCGATCACCAACAAGAAAGCGGCGATGCTCTATGTGGAGCCGTTCCTGACTGGCAAGGATCGCAGGACTGAGTATCCGATCACAAAGCACGAAAAGAAGACCGGCTACGCAGGCTATACCTACGGCTACAATCGCCCGCTGCTGGCCAGTCGGGTTCACGACATCCTCACCGCGGTGGCGTACGCACGCGGCGAAATGAAGGCAAAGAAGGTCCATCTTGTCGGTTTCGACAAGGCCGGGCCGTGGGTGGTGCTGGCGCGAGCGCTCTGTGGTGACGCCGTCACGCGGACGGCGGCGGACCTGGATGAGTTCCGCTTCGAGAAGTTGCTCAGCGGCAAGGACGACAACCTGCTGCCGGGCGCCCTCAAGTACGGCGGTCTGCCGGCGCTGTCGGCCCTGTGTGCTCCGCACGAGTTGTACCTGCACAACACGCGCGGCACCGGCACGGAACAATGGTTGCAGGCGGCCTACCAGTCCGCAGGGGCGGCGGATCGTCTCCAGCGCACCGCGGAGCGGACGCCGGCGGAGAAGGTGATTGCCTGGGTGATGCGCTAACTCTCGGAGAGTCTGTTCGGAAAGCCAGTCCTCGGCAGCAACCTCACCCTGCCGAGCGGGAATCCGCGGCTCGGCAGGAGCCTCACCCTGCCGTTTTCCGGATAGACTCGAAGAGGAAGGTGCGTGATGGACGAACCCCTCTGGCTGCGGGCGGCCGACTGCCCGCTGTTGCAGACCAACCCGGAGAGCCTTGACGCTGCGGCCGTGCGCCAGGTGCAGCGGCTCCTGGAATTGTGCCTGGCCCGCTGTACCACCAGCGAGGAACTGGCACGCTGCGCGCTCGAAGAGATTGCGTCGGCGCTGGCCGCGGATCGCGTCGCCGTGCTGGAGGCGCCCGCCTGGCAGCCGCGCTGGCATTATTCGCGGCGCGGCCTGCGTGCGCCGGGCGAACCGTGGCCGACCGCCCTGCTGGGCGAAGTGCTCGACCGTGAGGCCGGTGTCTGCCAACTGCCGATAGCTGCCCACCCCGGTTTTCTCGCCGCCAGCATTGGCACGCCGGAACAGGTCAACCGTGTCCTCGTCGCCGTGCGGCCGCGCGAGCCATTCACTCGCCCAGACCTGGAGTTTGTCATTGCCGCCGCCCACTATCTCGGCCTGGCGCTGGAACGCGCCCGCGCCTGGGACGATCAAACGCAGGACTGCGAGCGGCTGAAGGCGCTGGTCACTATCAGTCAGCACCTGATCGAGCAGCGCGAGACGATTCCGCTCCTGGAGCACATTGCCGAGCAGGCCACCCGTCTGCTGCGCTGCGAACGGGCGAGTATTTTCCTCTGGGACCAGACGCGACACGAACTCGTCGGCCGGCCGGCGCTGGGCCTGCCCGGCGGCGAACTGCGTCTCCCCGATAGCGCCGGCATCGTCGGCAAGGTGATGCAGACCGGACAGGTGGTGCAGGTCGATAACGTCCAGACCGACCCGAACTGGAACCCCGAGATCGACAGCGCCTCCGGTTTTCGCACCCGCAACCTGCTGTGCGTTCCGCTGAGCGATCTCAGCGGCAAGCGTGTCGGCGCTTTCGAGGTCATGAACAAGAAGAGCGGCACGTTCGCCTCGCAGGACGTGATGACCCTGCAGGCCCTGGCTGGACAAACGACTGCTGCGGTCCAGAATGTGCGCGAACGCGAGGCGCTGCTGCGCAGCAACGCCCAGCTGGAAGGCGAGGCCCGCGCGGGCGCCCAGATCATCGGGGTGAGCGACGCCATCAAGGCAGTGCGCGAGAGCGTGGCCCGGCTCGCACATACCGACCTGCCGGTGCTGATCCTGGGCGAGAGCGGCACCGGCAAGGACGTCATCGCGCGGGCGCTGCACTACAGCAGCCCACGGCAGCGGCAGCCATTCATTCCGGTCAACTGCGCCGCCATCGCCGAGACACTCCTGGAGAGCGAACTCTTCGGCCACGAGAAGGGCGCTTTCACCGATGCGCGCGAGGCGCGGCCGGGCAAGTTCGAGGCGGCCAGCGGCGGCACGCTCTTTCTGGACGAGGTCGGCGAGCTGAGCGCCGGCGGCCAGGCGAAGTTGCTGCGGATCCTGGAGGAGAAGGTGGTGTTTCGCGTCGGCGGCACGCACCCGATTCGAGTGGACACGCGCGTGGTGGCGGCGACGAATCGCAATCTTGCCGAGGCGGTGCGCGAGGGCAAGTTCCGTCGCGATCTGTTCTATCGGCTGAACGTGGTGACGATCGAACTGAGGTCGCTGCGCGAACGTCGCGAGGACATCTCGGTGCTGACGGATTTCTTCCTGGAGAAGTTCTGTCGCGAGGCAGGCAGGCGTCCGTTGAAACTGACCGCCGAGGCGCGGCGCCAGCTGGAACAACATGACTGGCCCGGCAATGTGCGCGAGCTGCGTAATCTGCTGGAGCGGATCGCGTACCTGTGCCCGCACGATCGCGTCGAGGCGGAGGAACTGGCGTTCGTGCTCGGACCGGCGGAGGA
>DASPXY010001305.1:0-5661 GCA_035637055.1 Gemmataceae bacterium
ACCGATGTAGTTGCCGAGGTAAACGTTGAGGCCGTCGAACACAGCCGCGATGACCTGCTGTTGCTCGGCGGTTCCGGCCGCCTGCAGTTGCGCCAGGTGCCAGTGCAGGCTGGGCCAGCGCATGAGGCCGAGCATCATGGAAATCGCCGCCAAGACGGTGCACTGCAAGGCGAGGAGCATGGCCCCTGGATGCGAGCGGCGCAGCGCGCAATACGCACCGACGCCCGCTGGGAGCCAGATGAGGGGCAAGAACGCGTACAGCGCCCAAGCCGCACGACCCAGAGTGCCGGTTGCGAGCAACCGGGGAAGCACCGTGCTCGCGGGGCCGTCGAGAATGGCGGGATAATCGAAGCGGGCCGCGAGGAACGCGAAGACCGCCATGAAAGCAATGGCGCCGACAATGAGGGCCAGCCCGCCGACTCGTACGGTCGTTATGGATTTCACTAGACTCTCCCGTCGTGGGCGCCTAACGAACCACGCTTCAGCTGCGGGCACCAGCCCGCCACCACACAATTCAACGCCTCCACAGCGGCCACACGGAAGCCGAGGCCGCATCGGCGGCCGAGCCCCCGCAGGCCCGTCAGCTGCAAGCGGTGGTTAGGTGGCACCGCCGCCGGGGCCGGCGGCATCGCCCCGCGCGCGCACCCGCCGCAGCAGGATTGTGACGGCCGGAAGCAGGGCCAGCAGCACAAGCCAGCGCGAATGCTCGAGCACCCTCATGCAGGCGCGGAAGAAGGGATGCTGAACGACTAGGGCTTGCGCAGCAGCGTCGTTGGCATGGTACGCGACTGCGACGCCGCCGATGGCGAAGTCCCGGGCCACGGCCAGGCCCCCGCTGGCCGCCCACCAGGCTAAGGCGGCCCCGCCGACGGCGGCTACGCCGACCGCCAGCCCGCCGACGGCGAACACTCCACCTGCCACACCGCCCAGGGCGAGGATTCCGATGCCGAAACCGCCGAGGCTGATGCCGCCGATGGCGATGCCTCCCACTGCCAATACGACGCCGAACGCGATGTCACCCACGGCTATCCAGCCGCGCGCGATGCCGCGGTGATACTGGCCGTTCTCCAACCGCCCGGACGCGATGTGCACCAGCGGAAGCCCGAGCAACTTGAGCCGCGATTTCGTAGCCATCTGCGCCTCCGGGTCAAGACTTGGGCGTGCCACCTAACGAACCACGCTTCAGCTGCGGGCGACTCGCCCGGGCTACCGAATTCTACGTTCCGCTGGCCGCCATCGGCGATCACCACCGAGCGGAGCTCGGGCCAGGAGCGCCCGTCAGCTGCAAGCGGTGGTTAGGCCGCACCCAAGCGTGGCCGATCACAGGTCGAGTCGGCGGCAAAGAGTGCATCGCGTGGGCACTGACCCTGCGTCTGCACCACGGCAGAGAGCATGCTGCCAAACGGGGGCAGGACGCATCGCGATTGGCCCGGGCACCGCCCGCTTAGAGAGTTGACTGACCGTGCTCGAGCTCCACCTCGATGCCGCCCACCATCCCAGCCACCCAGTTGTACAACGCGCAGGCAATCGCCGTGAAAACGAAGCCCAGGACGCCATACAGGATGGGCAGCGCGAGGGCAAACCCCAACCCGAAGCCCTGCTGCTTCGGCGAAACCAGCGCGGTGAAGATGAAGAACGGCACGATAACGAGTCCCATCAGAGCGTACAGGATGCCGAACACCTTAGCCGTCTGGCCGACGCCGAACCGGTTGATGCGCTGCATGGTCGCTCCGTTGGGAAGATGGGGGAATAAAGCCGCTCGACGCAGGTGCGGCCTAACGAACCGCGCTTCAGCTGCGGGCACCTAGCCCGCACCCTCACAATTGAACGCCTCCACCGCGGCCACACGGGAGCCGAGTTCGCACCGGCGGCCGAGCCCCACGCCGGCCCGTCAGCTGCAAGCGGTGGTTAGGCGTCCGCCTCACCGGAGGCGCGAACCTTCGCTCGCAGCTCGGGCTGGTCGAACACGCACGCGGCATAGCCCAAGACTTGGGCGCCGGCCTTCAAGCGACTGGCAGTAGGTCGCCAGCCTCGTTCGCGGCGCGGGTCCAGTAGCTCGGCCGGCGTGGGCTTATGGTCGAAGACGGCGACCGCCGTCACACCGCCCACTCACGTCGAGTCATAGGCCAGGTACCTGCCACCGTCGACCGGAATCAGGACATCGTGCGTGAATTCATCCTGCGTGATGATCTCCTCAACTGAGCCCGCGCCCAATGACGCCATCACTCGGGCGAGCGTCGTATGGTCGCGTACCTTAGTGGCCAGAGCCGCGTGCTCTGCTGGCTTGAACCCGGCGTAATCGAGAAGAGGCACCACCTGCATCTGAGCCCCTGGAACCCAAGGAGGTGACAGGCCTGCTGCGGACGCCTAACGAACCGCGCTTCAGCTGCGGGCACGAGCCCGCCACCGCACAATTAAAACGCTTCCACAGCGGCCACACGGAAGGCGAGGGTGCATCGGCACCCGAGCCCCCCGCCGGCCCGTCAGCTGGAAGCGGTGGTTAGGCAGCACCAACCCCTTGGCATTCCCGTCGGGCCTTCATTTCACCGCGACATTACCAAACATCAGAACTTTGCGCTCGACATCGAAGGTGGCGTTGGCGCTGCGCGCGAAGAGCTTGACCAGCACGTCCGCGTCCTCGGCTGTTGGCCGCAGCACGTACTCGGCGGCCCCATTGTCGAGGATGAGTTGCAGCGTGAATGTTCCGGGAGCCCCGCGCTCCTCTTCGGTCCAAGAAGCTTGCAGGTGCGTGACTTGCCGGACTTGAATGTGACGCTCGGCTTGAGCGCCTGGCTGTCTAGGCATAGAAGTCCTCCAGGCGGCGACTCGCCCGCGCGGAATCCTCTCGGCGATCCGCGTGCGAAGTGATCAGTTCGAACCTAATCCGCCGGCCTGGTGCTGCCTAACGAACCACGCTTCAGCTGCGGGCACTGGCCCGCCGATCACAATTGAACGCCTCCACAGCGGCCACCCGGAAGCCGAGGTCGCATCGGCGGCCGAGCCCCCGCAGGCCCGTCAGCTGCAAGCGGTGGTTAGGCACCCACCTCGACGACGGTTCCCGGGCGCAACTGGCCCACGACGACGAGCACGGCAGCCGCGAGTGGGAGAATGGTCTCGACTCGGTTATTCGGGGCCCGAAGCAGCACGATGCCCAGGGCAAGGCGACCGATACTCTGCTGGTACTGGAGGTTGCGGTCCATGGTTATGAACCCGGCAAACCCAGCCTCGGCGGCACGGTGCAGGAGCTCGCCATTCTTGAGACCTGCCCAGCCTACTTCAGCCACCGTTCGCACCTCGTGCCCGCGCAGCTCTGGAGCGAGCTGGCGCGGGACCGACTCATCGACGAGGACGCGCACTCGTTAGGAGGGCGTCGCGGGCCCATTCGAGCGCGGCGACGGCTTGTTCACGCGACACGGAGGGGAACGCGTCGAGAAACTGATCAAGGCTGTCGCCCGCCGCGAGATAGTCGATCAAGCTTTGGGCGGGCACGCGGGTGCCGACGAAGACGGGCGTGCCCCCCAGAATGTCGGGGTCGCTATGGATCACATCAGTCAGGGTGGGCATCGGATCCTCCCCGCAGGGGCTGATCTAAACCTACACCCGGCGATTCCCGTGGGTGCCTACCGAACCACGCTTCAGCTGCGGGCGACAAGGCCAGCCGTTCCGAATTCTACGGTCCGCTGATCGCTGTCGGCGATCCGTAGCCGAGCGGAGCTCATCTAAGCAGCGCCCGTCAGCTGCAAGCGGTGGTTAGGCCGCCGACTTGCCCACCGCGTACTCCAGGCAGACAATCCCGGTCTTGTAAACCCGATGACTCTTTAGTTGCAACGTCTGTCGGTCAGCGGGCACCGGCAATAGCTGTACGCCGCCACCCAACAGGAACGGCTCAATGGCCACTTCGACACCGTCAACGAGCCCAGCTCCCAAGAGTCGGCGGAACAGTTCGCCGCCACCGAAGAGCCAGACGTCCTTTCGCGAGTTCGCGCGGAGCTCGGCTACCGCCTGCTCAGCATTCTCGCGGATGATCGTGACCTCTGGATAGTCGTCCGGCTGCAACGCCGTCGAAAGAACAACGGTCCTCATCCCGGGCATCCGCGTACGCCCAGCGCGAGCCATCGTTTCAAAGGTCCGCCGCCCAACCAGGATCGTGTCGAACTGCGCCATCAACGCTCCGAAATCCATCTCGGGATCGCTGATGATCCAGTCGGCTTCGCCCTTCGGGCCGGCGATGTAACCGTCCAGACTCATCGCAACGGAGTACCGAATACGTCTCATCGACGTCTCCTGTAATGTGCTCTTGGGCGGCCTAACAAAACTTAGCCTGACCCCTGTATCCCCTTCGCACGGACAACAAGTGCGAGTCCGACCTTCAGTCGGAGCCCGCTGCGGTCCGCGAACGCCCGCAAGCACCACGCGCTGGCACCCAAACGCGCTACCGGCGCCCGAGGCGTTAGGCTGCGAAGAAGTGCGTGTAGGCCGGCGAACGAGCGAGCAGGTGGCCCGGCCATCTCCCGGTCCCCGAGTTCTGCAGCCGGCACCGCACCCGCCCTGACTCCGCAAAATCGAGCGCGGCAGGCCACTCCCGGAAGGCCGGAATTGCGTCAGCCAGGGGCAGATTTGCGACATGCGTTCCAGCCTGGCACGCCCGCGCACCGACCATCCCGCCTACGGTGAAGGCCCCGCTCAGCGATCCATCGGGCTCCGCACGCCCATCGCCCCCCCGTTGCAGGACGTGGGTGTAGATCATCGTCGTCGCGACGTCGCGGTGGCCGAGTAACTCCTGCACGGTCCGAATGTCATAGCCGGCCTCCAGCAGGTGGGTCGCGAAGGAGTGCCGGAAGGTGTGGCAGGTCGCCCGCTTGGTCACCCCGGCCCGCCGCACCGCCTCCCGTACCGCACGCTGCACCGCCGATTCGTGAAAGTGATGCCGCTCGAGCTCACCAGTCGCCCGATCGCGGTGGACCCGCGCCGCGGGGAGCAGGTATTGCTACTGCCAGTCCTCCGCCGCACCTCCGGCTTTACGCCCGAGCGCACCTGGCAACGGCACCCGTCCGGCGCCCCGCGCCAAGTCCCGCTGATGCAGCAGCTCCACCCGCCGAAGATGAGCCCGGAGTGGCGCCACCAGCGCCTGTGGCAGCACGGTCACCCGGTCCTTCGCCCCCCTTGCCACTCCGGACGGTGATCTGGCGCCGCCCGAAGTCGATCCTTGACCCGCAGCTCCTCCAGCAGCCGCAGTCCCGCTCCGTACAGGAGAGCCGCCACGATCCTCGGCACGCCGGTGAGGCAGCCCAGCACGGTTCGGATCGCGACTCGGCTCAGGACCACCGGAACGCGCTCCGGACGCTTGGCGGGCACGATACCCTGAAGCTCCTCGAACGGCCGGCCCAGGATGTCGCGATAAAGAAACAGGAGCGCGCTCAGTGCCTGGGTCTGAGTCGAAGCGGCAACCCGCGCACCGATCGCAAGATGGGTCAGGAACTCCGCGATCTCTCGCTCCCCCATTTCCGCCGGATGGCGGAGGCCGTGAAAGCGGACGAAGCGCCGCACCGACGGCAGGAGCTTGGGGGCGGATTCGGGGGGAGCGGCGAGCAGGGGCACCTTTCAGACCTTATCGGCAGGGAGGTCGAGGACAAGGGCACAAAAGCGCGAGCAGGGCCGCGA
>DASPXY010001306.1:0-2786 GCA_035637055.1 Gemmataceae bacterium
AACGGCGGTCAGGCGATGGGCGCTCGCGAGGGCGCCGCGAAGGACACCGCCATTTGCATTCGCGGCGACGCGACGAAGCGCGGCTCCCCCGCCCCGCGCGGCTTCCTGACGGTCGCCCTCACTCCCAGCACGAAGCCGGTGAACAAAGCGCAGAGCGGTCGGCTGGAACTGGCGGCGTGGCTGACCCAGCCCGATCATCCGCTGACGGCGCGGGTGATGGTCAATCGCATCTGGCTGCACCTGTTCGGTCAGGGCCTCAGCCGCGTGCCGGACAATTTCGGCCTCCACGGCGAGCCCCCCACCCACCCGGAATTACTTGACACGCTCGCCCTCAAGTTCATTGACGACGGCTGGTCGGTCAAAAAGATGGTCCGCCATCTCGTCCTGACGCGAACCTATCAACTCAGCAGTGCCCACGATGCTGTCAACCACAAGGCCGATCCGGATTGTACTCTGTGGTGGCGTATCCCGCCGCGGCGGCTGCAGGCGGAGGCGATTCGCGACGCGATGCTCGCCGTCAGCGGCAAGATGACCTGGACGCCGCCCACCGGTTCGCTGGCGTCGGTGGCGGCGCTGGGCAAGCAGAAAAAGAAGGGGCAACCGGCGGCCGCGGAGTTCCCCGTCCGCAGCGTTTACCTCGGCATCGTCCGCAACGGCCTACCGGAGTCACTGGCGGTCTTCGATGTCGCCGATCCAAGCCTGATCGTCGGTCAGCGCGACGTGACCACGGTGCCCGCCCAGGCGTTGTACCTGATGAACAGCCCGTTTGTGCTCGATCAGGCGAAGGGTTTCGCGGATCGCCTGCTGGGATCGAAGGCGCCCGACGACGCCGGCCGCATCGAACTCGCCTTCCGCCTGGCGCTGGCCCGCACGCCGGCGGCGCAGGAACGCGAGCAGGTAATGGCCTACTTGCAAGAGGCCCAGCGCGGCCAGAGCAGGCAGGCCGCCTGGATTGCCTTCTGTCAGGCGCTGCTCGCCTCCGCGGAGTTCCGCTACCTGCAATAACCCACCCGCTTGCGGGTTCGCGCTCTGAGCGCTAACCCGCAAGCGGGCGACGAAATACCGGCACCATCCCACCCACCAAGGAGAGTTCGGTCATGCTACCCTCGTTCTCCCGCCGCGACATGCTGAAGGTGAGCGGCTGTGGCTTTGGCTACCTGGCCCTGGCCGGCCTGGCCACCCAC
The DNA here is from genome assembly GCA_035637055.1 of Gemmataceae bacterium. GTDB lineage: Bacteria > Planctomycetota > Planctomycetia > Gemmatales > Gemmataceae > DASPXY01. The sequence goes on from DASPXY010001306.1 coordinate 1,185, forward strand.
GACGCCGCGGCGGCCACCGCCCGCAATCCGCTCGCGACACGGGCGCCGCACTTCACGCCGCGCGCCAAGCGCATCATCTTCCTCTACATGGCCGGCGGCCCGACCCACGTTGATACCTTTGACTACAAGCCGCGCCTGTTCCAGAGCAGCGGCTCCACGGCCCGTGGCAACCTGCTGCAACCGCCGTATCCCTTCCGGCAGTATGGACAGAGCGGCCTGTGGATGTCCGAGCTGTTCCCTAACCTCGGCCGCCACGCCGACGACGTGTGCCTCATCAACAGCCTATGTACCGACGTGCCCAACCATCCGCAGTCGTGCCTGATGCTGCACACCGGCGAGTTCCGCTTCACCCGTCCGAGTATGGGCTCGTGGCTGCTCTACGGCCTGGGCACCGAGAACCAGGATCTGCCCGGTTTCGTCACCATCAGCCCGCCGAACAACCTCGGCGGCGCTCAGAACTACTCGAACGCCTTCCTGCCCGCCGCCTACCAGGCCACGCGCGTCGGCTTCCAGGGCACACCCGTCGCCCAGGCCCGCATCGGCAACCTGAGCAACGGCCAGTCCACCTCGGCGCAGCGGCGGCAGCTCGATCTGCTCCAGTCGCTCAACCAGGGCTTGCTCCAACGGCAGCAGGTCAACACCGAACTGGAAGGCGTCATTGACTCCTACGAACTGGCCTTCCGGATGCAGAACTCCGTCCCGCAGCTGATGGACCTGTCGCGCGAGTCGCGGCAAACCCAAACCATGTATGGCATCGGCCAGGGTGGGCAAACGGACGACTTCGGCCGGCAGTGCCTGATGGCCCGCAGGTTCATCGAGTCCGGGGTGCGGTTTGTCGAGGTGTGCCACGGCGGTTGGGACATGCACGGCGGTCTGCGCAATCGGCTCGCCGCAGGATGCCGGGCGATCGACCAGCCCCTCGGGGCCTTGCTCACCGACCTGAAGCAGCGCGGCCTGTTGCGCGACACGCTCGTGATGTGGGGCGGCGAGTTCGGCCGCACGCCGCGGGGCCAGGGGCAGGACGGTCGTAACCACAACGCGGCGGGCTTCAGCATGTGGCTGGCCGGCGGCGGCGTCAAGGGCGGCCAGCGGGTCGGCGCCACCGACGAGACCGGCGCTCGTGCGGTCGAGAACCGCTGCCATCACCACGACCTGCACGCGACCGTCCTGCACCTGCTGGGGCTGGATCACCAGCGGCTGACCTACCGCTACGGCGGCCGCGATTACAGCCTGACCGACATCCACGGCCGCGTCGTCCAGGAAGTCCTCGCGTAATCCAGGAACAAAGGGCGTCCTGTTCGTAGTTCCGCCTTCAGGCGGCAACACGTCCAACCGCCTGAAGGCGGAACTACAAACAAGACCTCGCTTGCAGCCGCTCAATCAAGCACCTTCACGCGGATGTTGCGGTAGCGGACATACAGCTTCGTCAGGTCGCCGGGGCCGCCGTAGGTGCCACCGTGAACCTGCAGCGCGATGCCGCCCTGCTCGTGCCCTGGCCGCTTCTTCTCGTCCGTCCACTCCATGAACTTGACGCCCTTGATCCAGGTCGTGATCTTTGCCGGGTCGCCCTTGATGCGGGCCTTCAGTTCGTTCCACTCACCG
>DASPXY010001307.1:0-7004 GCA_035637055.1 Gemmataceae bacterium
GAGTTGACGCTTTCGGTCAGATCCTTCCAGGTGCCGGCGACGCCGAGCACGTTGGCCTGGCCGCCGAGCTTGCCCTCGGTGCCGACTTCGCGGGCGACGCGGGTCACCTCGCCGGCAAAGGCGTTGAGCTGATCGACCATCGTGTTGATGGTATTTTTCAACTCCAGAATCTCGCCCTTGACATCGACGGTGATCTTCTTCGACAGGTCGCCGTTGGCGACCGCGGTGGTCACCTGCGCGATATTGCGGACCTGGGCGGTGAGGTTGCCGGCCATCGAGTTGACGCTGTCCGTCAAGTCCTTCCACGTGCCGCTGACACCCTCGACGCGCGCCTGGCCGCCGAGTTTACCTTCCGTGCCGACTTCGCGGGCCACGCGGGTCACCTCCGACGCGAACGAGCGCAGCTGATCGACCATCGTGTTAATGGTATTTTTCAGCTCCAAAAACTCGCCTTTCACATCGACGGTGATCTTCTTCGACAGGTCGCCGTTGGCGACCGCGGTGGTCACGTCGGCGATGTTGCGCACCTGGCCCGTCAGGTTGCCGGCCATCGAGTTCACCGAGTCGGTCAAGTCCTTCCACGTCCCGGCGACGCCTTTTACCTTGGCCTGACCGCCGAGTTTGCCCTCGGTGCCGACCTCGCGGGCCACACGCGTCACTTCGGCGGCGAAGGAGCCGAGTTGATCGACCATCTTGTTGATGGTCTTGGCGGTGCGCAAAAATTCGCCCTGCAGGGGCCGATCGTCCACCTCCAGGGCCATCGTCTGCGACAGGTCACCCTGCGCGACGGCGCCGATGACGCGGGCCGTCTCGCTCGTCGGGTGGACCAGGTCGGTGATGAGGCTGTTGACAGAATCGATGGAATCGCGCCAGAAGCCGGTCACGTCGCCGAGGGAGGCGCGATGGGTGATCTTACCCTCCTTGCCGACAACCCGGCTGAGGCGCTCAAGTTCCTTGGCCATGCGCTCGTTGAGTTCGACGACCTCGTTGAAGGTGTCGGCGACCTTGCCCGCCACGCCCGTCCATTCGACCGGGAGACGCACGGAGTAGTTGCCTTTTTTCAGGGCGGTCAAGGCATTGAGCAGGGCCGTCGTGTCGATCGCCTGGTTGACGGGATCCTGGAGGGCCGGCATGGGTGTGCTCCGCAAAAGTTTCGGGGGAGGACGTCCAGCAGGCCCGCGCGCTGCGAACCTGTCTACGTGGCTTCCCACAGCTGGGGAAGGTGGGCTCACACCATTGGGAGCGAGTTGAGGATGTCGCGACTGTCCGGGGCACAGGTGTATCAGCTCTGCGAGGCTTTCCAGATTGTAAGACAGGCTCCCCGCCGCACTCAGGGGCGGCAAGTTGGAGGGGAGCGCTCTTCAAGCTATAACAGCATAGGTTGCCCCGTGGCGTGCTGTCAAGTTGTGACTGGAGAACGCGGCAGGGCACAAAAGCAGTGTTCTGGTCTCTGCCCGCTCTCCCGGTTCGAGGGAGACTCATCTCTCGCACGGGCGATCGCAGGGAGGATCAGATCTCGTCATCGTCGGCGCGGCGCGGCGGTTGATCGGGCTTGACGAAGAACTGCGACAGATCGACCTGGCCCTTGACCTCGCCCTCCAGCAACTTGATGCGCGCCTCCATCTGTTGGAGCTTCACCTGCAGCGCCTCCATCTTGGCGCCGATGTCGTCGCGCGCCCGCGGACGAGGCACCTCGGGATAGCCGAGTTGCCGCTGCAGGGCGGCGAAGAGGTACAGCGGATCGCGGCCGCGGTTGGCGCGGGCGATCTTGCCCTCTTTTTCGCCGAACAACGGCGGCAGCGGCGGCTCGTAGGCGGGATCCTGACGCCGTTGCTCGATAACGTAGAAATGCGAGCGGACATAGAGCAGATCGGCAAAGTCCACGATGCCGAGCTGACGGCGGATCATTTCGAGGTAGGGGCCCCATTCGGCGTCGTAGAAGGGGTCGGCGGCCATGCTCACCAGGCCGCGGTCGTAGCCGAGGCGATTGCGGCTAAGCGCCTCGAACTGGTAGACGAACAGGCCGGGAGCCGTCCAGGGACCGGCGCGGTAGGTGGCCTCGCGTTCGAGCACAAGCAAGGCGGTTTCGAGGGGGAAGCGCCGACCCTCTTCCTCGGCCTGACCCATCACGAACGCCTGGAAGGGGGTGAAGTAGTGGGCGAGGCGAGCGAACCCCGAGGACAGCAGACCGCTGTGCTTCAGTTCGGTCGCCAGGAAGCCGATGGCGAGCGGCAACCGCGTGGTCGAGAGGATTTCCTCGTGGATGCGTGTCAGGAACTCCTGGGCGGGGACGTTCTCGGCGAGGCGTTCGCGCCAGGCGCGGAAGAAGTAAGCTTGCTCGATATACTCTTCGCGGTCGAGGATGGTGCCCATGAGGTGGATCTTACTCTGCCGGAGCGGTGTCGTTTAGCGACGCTTCGCAGAAGCGTTGTTGCTTCAACGAACCGGCGAAGCGCCCAGAACAGGCGGCGTCCCCAGGTTCGGATCCTGCTCAGGGCCCCGGAGCACCGCGCGCAACTCGGGGACGGCAAAGTAGGCGCGGAGCAAGTTGTCCATCGCCCGCGATTGGATCAGGTGCCCCTTTTGCCATCGGGAAATGGTCGCGGCGGCAACGCCCAAGCGTTCCGCAAGGTCTTTCGACGACAGACCGAGTGCCTTGCGCCCGTCCCTGATCTGCTGGGGGGTCAACAATTTCAGATGGGCACGCAAGGCGTCGATGATTTGGTCGTCGGTGTTGATGCTGAAGGTCACTTCACCGCATGCCTTGCACCTCGGTATCCTGAGTTCGGGGATCTCGATGTGGTGCAAGCGTCCATCGTGCTTGATGTCGGTCGCGTAGGGGATCGTTGCAAGATAGACCTCTTGTTTCAGGCAATTCGCGCAAACCCAGGGAAACGGTCTCCCACGCCGCTTGCGAGCCGTGCTTGTCTTTGCCTTATGGGTCATGAGCGTTCACCACCTCGATGAATGGGTCGTCCGGATCGTTTGGGTTCCGATAGACCAAGCGCGTTTCAAAGTAGACGAGTCGCCCCTTGATCTCGACTCGAAGATCATGATGGAATGCGTGCCGGTCGCGCCACTCTTCCCTCGTCTCGACCTGCTCGTCGATCTCACCGCCGGCCGCAACATGCTGATGCAACAATTGGGCAATTTGTCTCTTCGTGAAGGTCGGGAAAGCCGCCTTGAGCCAGTTCCAGGCGCGCTCTTTGAAGTTGATGTAGCCTTCGTAACTCCAGTTCCTCAGCGCATTCTGGTAGCACTGTAACCGTTCGGGGTCAGTGAGCGGTGGCATTGACCTCCCTTCCTGTGGGACGTCTTTGAGTCTGAATTGGCAGTCCCCATGTTTTGGGGATAAGCTCTTGCGCCCGCGCTCTTCCCTCCAGATTCTCACCACATTGTACGGGAAAATGTTGATGTAAGTCAAGAGATGGAGGGAGACAAGCGCGTCAATTGGGTTTCATTGGCCCATGAGGAAGTCAGACGAACGCTTCCGGCACCATCAGGGAGCGCAGATGGTCCGCGACTCTCCGGCTTGCGCCATAAGCGGAGCGTACTTCGCCACAATCGCCTTGACCGACCGCAGCCCGTCCACCGCGGCACTGATGATGCCGCCCGCGTAGCCGGCCCCCTCGCCGATCGGATACAGTCCTTCCACCCCTGGGCTCTCTCGCGTCACCTCGTCGCGCGGCAGGCGCACCGGGGAGCTGCCGCGCGCTTCCGGTCCCACCAGTGTCGCGTCAGCGAGGAAGCGGCCACGCCAGCGCCGGTCGAGTTGCGGCAACCCGTGGTGCAACGCCTCGACGATCAGCGGCGGTACGAGATCGTGCATATCCGCCAACACCAGGCCGCGCGGATAACTGCTCGGCGCCGCCTTTGCCGTCCGTCGTCGCCCCAGGAAGTCGGCGGCCAGCTGGATCGGACAGCGATACTCGTCGCCGCTGAGCGCGTAGGCGGCCTGCTCGAAGCGCTGTTGCAGCCGCACCCCGGCCAGCACGTCGGGAGCGCCGAACTCCTCGACCGGCACCGTCACCACCAGGCCGCTATTGGCGAACGGCGAGTCACGCCCCGACAGGCTCATGCCGTTCGTGCAGAAATGCCCCGCCTCCGACACACTCGGAATCACGTGGCCGCCGGCGCACATGCAGAACGTGAACAGGTCGTGCCGCCCGTGAGCCACCAGCGCGTAGTCCGCTGAGCCGAGTTTCTCCTCCAGTTTCGTCCGACCGTACTGCACCCGGTTGACCGTCTCCTGCAACTGCTCGATGCGCACGCCCATCTGAAACGGCTTGGGGACCATCGGCACGCCGCGCCGCAGGAGCATGGCGTAGGTGTCGCGCGCGCTGTGGCCGATCGCCAGCAGCACCACGTTGGCCGGGACATACCCCGACGACGTCGCCACGCCGCGCACCGCTCCGCCGGCCAGGTCGAGATCCTCGACGCGGCACGAGAAGCGAATCTCGCCGCCCATCGCCTCGATGCGCTGCCGGATCGCCTTGACCACCGCGGGCAGACGGTTGCTGCCGAGGTGCGGCCGCGCCTCGTACACCACCGACGGCTTGCCCTTCGACTCGGCGAAAAGCTCCAGAATACGGCGCACATCGGGGCCGGAGCCGCGGCAGGTCAATTTGCCATCGCTAAAGGTGCCCGCCCCACCTTCACCAAAGAGATAATTGCTCTCCGGATCGAGCGGACCGCCGGCGTCGAAGGCGCGAACATCATGGATGCGATCACGCACCGCCCGGCCGCGCTCCAGCACCAGCGGCCGATAGCCCTGAAGCGCCAGGAAGTACCCAGCCACCAGGCCTGCGGGACCGGAGCCCACCACGATGGGACGATGCTCCAGCGGCCGCGCACCGCACGGCGGCATGACGAACGGCTGCTCCTCGTGGCGCTCGACGCGAATCTCGCCGAACCGGCTGCGTTTGGCACCCGAGACAAGCCGGGCCTCGTCCTCAGGAGCGGCGACCTCCGCAGAGTAGACGAACTGGGGAGCTTCCTTGACGCGCGCATCGAGGCTCTTGCGCAGGATGCGCCAGGTGCCGAGCGCGTCCGGAGCGACGCCCAGCGCCCGCGCCAGGTGGGCGGGCAGGGCCGTTTCCGGCTCGTCGACGCTCAGGCGCAGGTTGGAAACGCGAATCATGGCGTCACGAAATCTTCATTGTCTGAAAGCACCGCGAGCCTCGGGGAGCGCTGGCAGCGCCCCCCGAGGCTCGCAGTCAAGGCAATTCCGCCGGCCCGGGTTAGCCCTTGGCCGCCAGCTCGGAGATCTTCACGCGCTCCAACAACTTGCGCAGTTGTTCGGCCGTGGGGGTGCAGACCTGTTCCAGCCGCTTGTGCAGAACCTGGATTCTGTCATACTGTTTGCGCAGTTGCTCGGCGGAAAGCTCGGAGCCTTGATCGCGGGAGCGCTTCGCGAACTCGTTGAAGTCGTCAAACGGCACGGAGCCGCGGATCTGGCCGTCCACCGCCTCGACAATCTCCAGCATGCTGATCTCCTTGGCGGGCCGGGCCAGGCGGTAGCCGCCGTTGGGGCCTTTCACGGAGATCAGGATCTGCGCCGCCACCAAGGGTTTGAGTACCTTGAGGAGGAATCGCTCGGGAATGCCCCGGTCCTGGGCGATGACGTGCGAGGCCACCGACCCCCCCTCGCGATCCTTCTGGGCGGCCATGTAGGTGACAGCATGAAGGGCGTAGAGGGAAGCACGAGTCAATTTCATCATTTCTCCGCTGCCGCCGGTCACCCCAGCGGCATGCGCTCCTCACAACAACACGGATGGGTTAAGGGCCTGAAAAGCCGCAAGGCGAACGATTGGGTTCGCAAGACGCCTGCGTCCCACGGACACAAGCCCGGAGCGCGAGCGACGGGACGGTCCCGTCGCTCGCGCTCCGGGCTTGTGTCACAAACGCCTGCGTTCCACGGCGAGCAGACCCCGACAACAATACGACAATTAAGGGCGTAGGGTGCATCAAGCCGCCCCGACTCTGCCGCCCGGTCGGGCCGGGGGTGTTCCGTTGAGCCGTTCGGCGCCATGAGCGAGTTCTTATGGAACGTAGTTCCCAAGCTCATTATAAAACAGCGATCTAGTCAGGCAATCCTACTTTTCCGGTCCAGTTAGAAAATTCCGGAGATTTGGAAGCCCCCAATGGTAAAGTAGGGAAGACGCGATCGGGCTTGGGGGGTGAGCAGAGCGTTCGCCGGCGCCTGCCGCGGGATGGCAGCGGCGTTGATGCGCACGCCGACCACCGCCGTCGCCGAGACGTCCTTGCCCTTGACCTGTACGAAGCCGCGGCGCACGTGGAGTCGCCAGAGGATCTCTCCCTTATTCCGGTCCAGATTGTTCACGAGTGCCACATATTCTTTGTTGTCGGGCGTACGCAGCACCGCCGTCAGTTCCTCGCCGTGGTTCAGGACGCCATCGAAGGGACTGGCCTTGGGCCGGGCCGGCGTTTCCTTCCATTCCAGCGACGTGCCGTAGAGGTGGTTCCGGCCGATCTCCACGAAACTATACGGTTTTAGGCTGGTTTTCTTGCTATGGTCGTAGGCCAGAAACACAGCCGGGAGCGGGTCAAACGCCACGTCCGACGAGACGTTCCGCAGTTTCACCTTGAGGACCAGTTCGCCCAGCGGCGTGCGCTCGACAAGCAGCGGTGTGACCTCGACGTCGCCAACGGTCAGCGGTTGTTGCAGCGAGGTTTTGAGCTTCTCCGGGAGCGGCTCATCGAACTTGACGCGGCGGGCGCCGCCCTTGTCCGGCCTGGTGTCCGGGAGCCGTTCGAGCGGGTCGAAGGGGGCTGGCTGGGTGCGCTGCTGATAAATGAGCCAGCCGATCGCGATGGTCGCCACCGCAGAATAAGGAATAAGAAAGATCAACAATAGCGGGACCGTGGCGCCTGCCTTGACGACCACCCGACGATGTGGGGTCGGCAGGACAGTCTCGTCGTCGTGGGTTTCCGCCTCCGTTTTCGCTTCGGGCGCAGGGTGGGCAGCGGGTTCGGCTTCCGCC
>DASPXY010001308.1:0-8451 GCA_035637055.1 Gemmataceae bacterium
CTCGGCTTCCCCGAGGAGTTGGTAGGTCCGCAGGTCATCGTGGAGAGAACTGGACGAGGAACTGGCCATGCCACCCCCTGGCGAGACGGTCCCGTCGATTCGCTCACGCAAGGATGTCGCTCACCACGACATTGTAACTGAAGTCGTCAGGTTCGCCATAGCCGATGTCCTGGTTGATGCCGCTGTCGCCAGGCGCTGTCGCTTGACGCCATCGCGAACCTTCCGGACAATACCAGGGAGGCCAAAGAGCAAAAGGCCATCCCCTCGGGGATGCCCACCGCCGAGCGGGCCACAAATGCACGAGTACCCGAATTCAGGGGACAAGCACCATGACAACGGTTGAACCCAGCCAGGTCGGGGAGCAAGGGACGGTCATCCTCCCCGCCGAACTGCGACAGCGCTACGGTCTCGTAGCGGGCTCCTTCGTCGTTGCCGAAGCCAGGGAGGAGGGGATTCTTCTCCGACCCGCGGCGGGCCTGCCTGGGGAAGCGTACACACCGGAGCGGAACGCAGAATTCATCCTGGGCAGCGCCATCGACGGGGAGGACTACTTCCAGGCGATTGCAGAAGTTCGCGCGATGGGTCTGAATCCTGAGAAGATTCCTCACCATAAACCGGCAGGAGTTTGATCGGAGACGTGATGGAGTGGCAACGCGAAGAGCCGAAAACCAGCCGCAGCATCACGTCACCAACTCCAATCAATGGCGGTTCCTGACGCCTTCGCCCCCAGCAGTCAATCCTCTGGCGTCGTTAATCGCAACACTAGAAGTTTCTGATTCCAGCTGACGATCGGAAGTTCTTCAAGGTCGTCTGGCGTCGCGGGTAGATACAGGCCCTCTCGGTGACATTCTTCCCGGAATACTTCCCACGACAGCGAAAGGGGGGCATCGCCTCGCTCCCGGAGTTTTTCGATGTGAACGTAGCAAACAGTTTCCTTGCTCCGTTCCCCATGCGCGACGGGTGTGACGCCCAAAACTCGCGCGTGCGGGTAGATACACCATTGCTTGCGCTGCTTCATCAACTGCACAATGATGTCACCTCCAACGGTCGAGGGCTTCCAGGTCCAACGAATGCTTGCAACCTCGTAGGCCGCTGGATTGCTCAACACTTCTTCAGCGCGACGCTCACCTTCCTCCCGCTGTCTCGCTTCCGAGCGAGGAAAAGTAGTGGGGGTCACTCCGACAACCCAGAGAGGGTGCTGCGGTCCATAGAAGTCTCCAGGGTGTATCGGGCGTGATAGTTGGTCAGCAACCGTCTGCGGCGGCGCTGGCGCCGAGGATTTTGAGTACGCCTCGACACACCGGGCCAACAAGTCGGGGGTGACAAGTTGCCCCCGATGATTACGGAACCAGGCGCGGACATCCTCGACAACACACGGGTTATCCGTGAGCAGGCAGGCCTCGTCCAAGGCATTTAGAGAGTGCGAGGTCAAATTGGGAGAACCGACCGCCACGATGTTCCCGAAGAGGTACAACTTCGCATGGAGGCTTTCCTGGGTGTAGACTTTGACTCCTTGGTCTTGAAGTCTCTGGACTTCAAGAGGGCAGACCGTACGCTGCGCAGCCGTGTGTTCTGTCAGTGCGCAGATCAGCACATCCCCTTGGCGTAAGCCCCCCAAGTTCATCCGAGGTGCGCCCTCGCTCAGGTAAGGGGCAGCAACGTACCTGGAACTTCGGCAGCGTTTCGCCTGCTCGGCGAGTGCCACCCAAAGGTCTCGGCCAGACAGGAAGCGGTTGATCATGGTTACCATCAAATCAGGCCAAACGGCTGGCTCGGCCCTCGCTGGTCATCAGCCGCATTCCGAGGAAGGACTTGGGGGGCGAAACGGCTTCTCCCATCCGTTCACGCAAGAAGGTCGCGGACCAGGTCGTGCCCCTCGACGCCCGTCAGGCGCACATCCAGCCCCTGCACGCGGTACGACAACCGCCGATGGTCGATGCCCAGGCAGTGCAGGATCGTTGCGTTGAGCGAGTGAATGTGGACCGGGTTTTCGGTGATATTGTAGCTGAAATCGTCGGTTTCGCCGTAGGTGAGGCCGGGCTTGATGCCGCCACCGGCCATCCAGATCGTGAAGCAGCGCGGGTGGTGATCGCGGCCGTAGTTCTGCCGCGTCAGCGCGCCCTGGCAGTAGATCGTGCGGCCAAACTCACCGCCCCAGATCACGAGCGTCTCGTCGAGCATGCCGCGTCGCTTCAGGTCGGTGAGCAGGCCGTAACAGCCCTGATCGACGTCGCGGCACTGGATCGGCAGGTCGCCGGCGACGTTGCCGTGCTGGTCCCAGCCGCGATGGAAAATCTGGATGAAGCGCGTGCCGCGCTCCGCCAACCGCCGTGCCAGCAGACAGCTCGCTGAGAAGCTGCCAGGTCGCGTTACCTCGGGGCCGTACAGGTCGAGCACTGACCGCGGCTCGCGCGACGTGTCGAGCAGGTCCGGCACACTGGTCTGCATGCGGAAGGCCATCTCATACTGCGCGATGCGTGTCTGCGTCTCGGGGTCGCCGAGTTGCTCGTGCTGGCGCTGGTTGAGGCGGCCGAGGGCATCGAGCATGCGGCGGCGCGTCTGGGCATCGACGCCGGGCGGGTTCGGCAGGAACAGGACCGGGTCGCCACGCGACCGCAGCGATACGCCGGCATGGCGTCCGGGCAGAAAGCCGGAACCCCACAGCCGTTCGTAGAGGGCCTGATCGTTGTTGCGCGTCCAGGTCGGCGTCATCACGACGAACGCCGGCAGGTTCTCGTTGGCGGTGCCCAGGCCGTAACTGAGCCAGGCGCCGAGACTGGCGCGGCCGGGAATCTGGCTGCCGGTGCAGATGTAGGTGACCGCCGGGTCGTGATTGATCGCCTCGGTGTGCATCGTCTTGATGACGCACAGGTCATCGACCAGCCGCCCCGTCCAGGGCAGCAGTTCGCTGACCAAGGTGCCGCAACGGCCGTGGCGGGCGAAGCGGAACTTCGACGGCGCGAGCGGAAAGCGTGCTTGCCCACTGGTCATGGTGGTGAGGCGCTGACCCTGGCGGATCGACTCGGGCAGGTCGCGGTCGAACCAGTCGTTCATGCGCGGCTTGTAGTCGAACAGGTCCATCTGCGACGGTCCGCCGTTCATGAAGAGATAGATGGCGCGTTTCGCCTTCGGGGCGAAGTGCGGCAGGCCCGGTAGGCCGCCAGTCGGATTGCCGCCGGGCGCTTGTGCGAGGAGACGGTCGGGGAGCAACGTCGCCAGGGCGGCGGTGCCTAAGCCCAGCGCTCCCGCGTTGAAGAAATGGCGGCGCGTCATCGCCAACCGATGTTCCTGAAAGATGTTACCCATAGCTTGTTGCACTCTCGAAAAGTTAGCCGTTGACTGCTCCCTGATCCACGCATTTATGCAAAAGGCGATACCCACAACTCGCTCGGGGAACTGCTCCCTTTCGCGACGATTTCATCAAAGATTTCACGCAGAGCGATGCCCCCTTTGTCCCGCCACCTCCACTCGTACCTTTGGAGGAACCTGGTCCGCAAGAACTCGATGTGATCGTGTTCCCAATGCTGCACCAAGCCGGGGATATTGTGGATCGCGTCCATCAAGTCCGCAACGTGCTCGCTCGACCACTGGCTACCCCAGCAGGCGAAGCGGCAATAGGCGATGGCGTGGTGCAACACTGCCAGACACGCTGACCGATATGGCTCGGGTGCAAGCGCCATACTCCTCGCTCCTTCCGGGTGGAAGTTGCACGCGCAACGGCTCCGAAACCGCCTTCAGGCCCTTGTACGACTACAAGGCCAGGATAGTGTATTCGCCCGATCGCCACTTCTCAGCGCGGACATCCCCCTGGATGATTGTCCGGTGCGTCAAGTTGCGAAAATCAACCACGCCCTATCAAGCATAATGAGGACTGCCGCCCGATGACAACGACCTTCCTCTCGATTAGCACTCCGACAACCGACCTTCTCTCGCGAGAAGCCGTAAAATGTTGAAGCTATCGCCTGTTCGACTGGCTCTTTCTTTTGTGGAGGGCAGACGCCGTCCCGGAGGACAGCTGGCATGTCGCGACCCATCCTGAACCGGATCGTTGAGCACCTGCGCGAGACGGTCGGCGCCCCAGACACCGCCGTCACCGACGCGCAACTGCTTGAGCGTTTCCTCGGCAGCCGCGATGAGGTCGCTTTCGAGTTGCTGGTGCGTCGTCACGAGCGTCTTGTTTTCGACGTCTGCCGCCGCGTGCTCCGCAACCCGCACGATGCCGAGGACGCCTTCCAGGCAACGTTCCTGGTACTGATCCGCAAGGCCGGCTCCATCGGCAGGCGCGCCGCTTTGGCGGCGTGGCTGCACCAGGTGGCGTACCGCGTCGCCCTGCGGGCCAATTGCGCGGCCCAGAAACGGGCCGGACGCGAGACCACCCAGGTCGATCCGGCCGGGCTGCCGTCGCGCGAGCCTGACCCGGCGGACACATCTTTGCGCGAACTCGGCCCGCTGCTCGATGAGGAATTGAACCGGCTTCCCGAGAAGTACCGGGCCGCCATCGCCCTCTGTCACCTGCAAGGGTGTACCTATCAGGAGGCCGCTGAACGTCTGGGCGTCCCGCGCGGCACGTTCTCGACCTGGCTAACGCGGGCGCGGAACTTACTCCGCGCCCGGCTAAGCCGGCGCGGCGTGGTGCTGTCGGCGGCGATAGCGTTGGGCCTGGGAAAAAATGTCACGGCCGCACCGGTCGCCGCCACGGTCCGCGCTGCCCTCGCCTGGGCGGCCGAGGGTGCAGCGGCCTGCACGGTCTCCACCCGTGCGGCCATTTTGGCAGAAGGAGTTCTCCGCACCATGTTCCTGAGCAAGATTCAGTTCGCTACGGCCGCCCTGCTGGCGGTCGTTCTCGTCACGGGCGGCGGCCTGCTGGCCTTCCCCTCGGGGACCGACGGCCCGCCGCGGCCAGTCGTCCTCCCGACGCCCGCCGGCGTTCCGGACACTGGAGGTCTCCCGCGCGACTCTGGCAAGGCCCCTGCCCCTCTTGAGGGCGGAGGCACAGCCGCGTTCCGGCAGGAGGCCATGAGGTTCGAGGGCCACAAGGGCGCCGTGCTGACGGCGGTGTTCGCACCCGACGCCAGGCGGCTGGCCACCGGCGGCGCCGACGGTTTCGTGAGGGTGTGGGACGTAAGCACAGGCAAGGAGATCATGGCGCTGCGGGGCGACGGCGAGCCGATTTGCTCGGTCGCCTTCTCGCCGGATGGCAAGCTCCTGGCCACGGCAAGCGTGGGCAAGGCCAGGGTGCGGATCTGGGAGCTGGCAACCGGAAAACTGGTCCGCGAGGCCGGCGCTAACGACGGCCTGGTCAACGCAGCCGTCTTCTCCCCCGACGGCAAACTGCTGGTCGTCGGCGGCAGCGACAAGGCCGTGCGCGCCCTGGAAAGCGCCACCCTCAAGACGGTTTGGAGTACCGCCACGGGCGCCCGAGTGGCCGCCGTCGCCTTCTCGCCCGACGGCCAGCGCCTCGCTGCTGTCGGCGGTACGATCGACCCGACCGACCGACGCTTTCTGGCGGGGCAGCCCTTCGTCATCGACGCTGCTACCGGCAAGGTGATCCTCGCCACCACGAGCCAGACCAGCCCGCGTATCACAGTGGCCTTCTCGCCCGATGGCAAGCTGCTGGCCAGCGGTGGTGCCGACCGAGAGGTGCGGCTTCAGGATGTCGCGTCAGGCAATGAGGTGCGGCGGCTTGTCGGGCACGCGGGTGCGGTCACCTCCGTGGCGTTCTCGCCGGACGCGAGACGGCTGGCCACAGGCAGCGCCGACACCACGGTCCGAATCTGGGACGTGGCAACGGGCAAGCCGGTCGAGAACCTTACCCATAGCAAGCCGGTGGCGGTGGTGGCCTTCTCCCCGGACGGCCGCTGGCTGCTGACCGCCAGCGGCGCAGAGGTGCGCCTCTGGGCAGCCGCGCCCGACCGCGGAGTTGCCGGCAAACTCCCGGCGGACGGCGCAGCGCCCGTCAAGGACCACCTCGACACGCTGCTACAAGATCTGCTGCAACGGCAGCGCGGCGACGAAGGGTTCGTCGAGGCCCTCTTCCTGGCGTCGCTCGGGCGGCTGCCCAGCGACCTGGAGAGGAAGTTCGCCCTGGGGCACGTCAGTAAAGCAAAGGATCGTCGCGAAGCCTTCGCCGACCTCCTCTTCCAGTTGACCCAGACGCGGGAGTTCACGGAGCACGTCCGGGCTTTGAGCGAGCGGGCAAAGCGGCGTTCCGGAAAGTGAAGCGCGCACCCTCACCCGAACGGCCGGCGTCCGCGGACGCCGGCCGTTCGTCTTCCACCCTCGGCTGGCTCACAGTTCCGAAAAAAGTTCTTGCAACCCGTCATCGCCTCTGCGAATATAACATTATCTGCCTGACACAACCCGCCTGCTCGCCCCCACCCGCGTGAGGTGCCTGTAAATGACCGTCCTCCGTCTTGCGAGATTTCGGGCGGTTCGCCCAGCGGCGTACCGCACGGCTCACCGCCCTCTGGCCCTATTCGCCGTCGTCTTGCTGGCGCTCGGCTGGCCCGCTCTCCACGGGGACGAAAAGAAAGAGACGAAACTCCCCGACCAGGTCAGCTACGTCCGCGACATCCGCCCGATCTTTCAGCAGCAATGCCAGGGCTGCCATCAACCGGCCAAGGCCGAGGGCAGTTTCCTGATGACGAACCACGCTGACCTGTTCAAGAAGGGCGATAACGAGCAACCCGGCGTCGTCGCCGGCGATCCCGACAAAAGTTTCCTCGTCTCGCAGATCGTGGCGCAGGACGGCAAGCCGCCCGCCATGCCGCGCGGCAAGGATCCCCTGACCGCCCATCAGGTCGCCCTCATCAAGAAATGGATCCAGCAGGGGGCCAAAGACGACAGTCCTCCCTCAACAAGGGTCGTCGTGGACATGGAGCATCCGCCCGTCTACGTCCTGCCGGCGGTCATTCCCGGCCTGGCGTACTCGCCCGACGGCGAATTGCTCGCGGTCGCCGGGTATCACGAGGTGCTCCTGCACAAGGCCGACGGTTCCGGGCTGGTGGCGCGTCTGGTTGGCCTGTCGGAGCGCGTGCAGTCGGTCGCCTTTTCGCCCGACGGGAAATGGCTGGCGGTCACCGGCGGTTCGCCAGGCCGCTTCGGCGAAATCCAGGTCTGGAATGTGGAGAAGAAACAGCTCAAGCTGTCGCTGCCGATGACCTACGACACCGTCTACGGCATCAGCTGGTCGAGCGACGGCAAGAAGCTCGCCTTCGGCTGCCCCGACAACAGCATCCGCGCCATCGAGGCGAGCAGCGGCAAGCAAATCGTCTTCCAGGGCGGCCACAGCGATTGGGTGCTCGGCACCTGCTTCTCGCGCGAGGACGATTACATCGTCTCGGTCAGCCGCGACATGTCGATGAAGCTGACCGAGGTCGCCACGGAACGCCTGATCGACAACGTCACCAGCATCACGCCGGGAGCGCTCAAGGGCGGCCTGGCGGCGGTAGCGCGGCGGCCGCTCAAGGAAAAGAAGATGTCGAAGGTGCCGCCGGATGTGAAGGGCGGCACGCCCCACGTGTACGACGAGGTCGTCTGCGGCGGCTCCGACGGCACGCCGCGGCTGTACAAGATCCATCGTGAAACCAAGCGCCGCATCGGCGACGACGACAACAAACTGCGGCAATACGCCTCGATGCCGGGCCGCATTTATACCCTGGCTTTCAGCGCCGACGCGGCTCGTTTCGTCGCCGGCAGCAGCCTGGACGGCACCGGCGAGGTGCGCATCTACCAGGCCGACAACGACAAGTTTATTCGCTGCGAAGGGCAGAAGGGCGGCGTCTACACGGTCGCGTTCCGGCCAGACGGCCAGCAGGTCGCCTCGGCCGGCTTCGACGGGGTGGTACGCCTGAACGACGCCCAGACCGGCAAACTGATCCGCGAATTCACGCCCTGCCCACAGACGCCGGCTACCTCCGCGAAGGTCGGCGCGCGTAAATAAGCCGCCAAGCCCACGGGTTGCAACCCGTGGGCTTTTCGAGTGACACCCCCCGCACGAGCGCGAGAAAACGAGATGAACACAATCCGCATTTTGATCGCCCTGGCTCTCCCCGTGGCGCTGACGAGCAGCGCCCGAGCTGACGACCCCGTCGAATCCCTGCCCCCCGGCGCCAAACTCGTGCGCATCGAGGCGACGCCCGCGTCCATCACCCTCAAGCACCCGTTCGACTATCGCCAGCTGGTCCTGACTGGCCATCTCGCGGGCGGCGAGAAGCTCGACGTCACCCGCATGGCGAAACTCGCAGAGTCGTCGCCGCTGGCCAAGGTTTCGCCGACCGGGCTGGTTCGACCCGCCGCCGACGGAGCCGGGCGCCTGCAATTCACGCTCGCCGGCCAGGCGGTTGTGGTGCCGTTTACGATCAGCGGGCAAAAGGAGAAATATCAGGTCAACTTTATCCGCGATGTGATGCCGGTACTCGGCAAGGTCGGCTGCAACGCCGGCACCTGTCA
>DASPXY010001309.1:0-9377 GCA_035637055.1 Gemmataceae bacterium
ACCGGCGGGCGCAGGAACTGGAGGCCCAGGTAGCGGCCGGCAACCGCCGGCTCCTGCAGCTGCCCGACGATCGGCTGCCGGGAGCGGTGGCGGCCCTGCGGGAACTGGAGGGAGAACTTGCCGGGCTGCGCCGGTTGGAAGAACGGTTGGCCCAGGCGGGACCGGTACGGGACGTGGAAGAAGACCTCGCCGCGTGCCGCGCGTGGGTCGGGGCGCTGACAAGCGCTGTCAGTCGGCGGGATAAGCCGGAGGTGGCCGGGGCGCTGCGGGGACTGCTCAAGACCGGCGTGCGCCGTGTCTGCGTGAACTGGCGGACAGAAGCCTACGGCAAGCGCAATCGCTACGTCCCCGTCGGCGGGTTTGTTGATCTCCACGGTTGTAACCCTGGCACGCTAACCCAGCTGAACGTCTGGTAAAACCGGCCAGCGCTTGCAGCGACGGCTCGACTCGGGCTGCACGCAGCCGGCGCTCGAACCGATAAAAGAGGCGGGGGTGATTGGAAAGTTCTCCAGAGTGTGCATCTGTCCCCGCCTACGGAGGTTCAACAGCGTATGGAAGCCGTCGTGTCCCTGCCGACCCTTGAGGAACTGCGTCGCCATGTCCTCGCCACGCTTTGCACCCATGACCATCTCGATCCCCAGCAAACGCCCCTTTTTCAGGCGCTGGTGACGCGCCGCGGCAAGCCCTGTGGCCTCTTCTTTCAGGTGCAGGGGCCGCGCATGCTCAAGACTTACGCGATCTGGACGGGCGAAGAGAACCGCATTCTCTTCTACGATGCGGCCGGCATGCGCTTCGCGGAGAGCCGGTTGAGCGACGGCCCCGACCCGTTGCAAGTGGCGCCGCGCAAGGCCGCGGCGTAACCGTCGTGCGCCCCGCTTGCGGGTTAGCCCTCCCCTGCTAACCCGCAAGCGGGAAACTTCGCTCTCCCATCTCCTGTACACCCGTCTGGGGCTGGCCGTCGGGGCGGTCGCCGCTTACCTTATCTTGACAGGGTGTACCCATCGACCTACGATGGTTTGCTTTAACCAATTCCGTCCCGACGGAAGGCACAAACGTCATGGCTGTCCCAAAGCGACGCACCTCCCACGCCCGCCAGGGCAAGAGGCGAAGTCATCAACACGTCAAACCGATGCAGATCCAGTATTGCAGCCAGTGCGGTGAGCCGGCGCAGCCGCACCGCGTCTGCTCCAACTGCGGTTACCTCCACGGCCGCGAGGTCGTGGCGCCCGAAGAGGAGAAGTGAGTAACCATGCAGATCGCGCTCGACGCGATGGGCGGCGATCATGCCCCCGGCCCGATCGTGGCAGGCGCCGTGCAGGCGGTCGCGGCAGATACCGACTTGCGCGTCACCCTCGTCGGCGATCGCGCTCAGGTCGAGCCGCTCCTCCCCTGGGACGCCCCCGGCCGTGACCGGCTCGAAATCTTCCACTGCGCGCAGGTCATCACCATGGAAGAGGCCCCGGTGCTGGCCCTGCGCAAAAAGCCCGATAACTCGATCAGCCGCTGCTGGGAGCTGCTTGCCGCGCGCAAGGTCGATGCCATCGTCAGCGCCGGCAACACCGGCGCTATGGTCGCCGGCGGGCTGCGGCTGCGTCTATTCCTCAAGAACGTGCGCCGCCCCGGCATCGCCGCCGTGATGCCCACCTTGCGCGGCCCCTGTGTGCTGCTGGACGTGGGCGCCAATGTCAGCCCCAAGCCCGAGCACCTGTATCAGTACGGGGTGATGGGGAGCATCTTCGCCCGGCATATCCTGCAGCGCGAGCGGCCCACCATCGGGCTGATGAACGTCGGCTCCGAGGAGCAAAAGGGCCACGATCTGGCGAAGGACACCAACGCCCTGTTCAACGCCAGTCCGCTGCGCGAGCGCTTCATCGGCAACGTCGAGGGCCGCGATATCCACAAGGGCGCCTGCGATGTGATCGTCACCGACGGCTTTGTCGGCAACGTCGTGCTGAAAGTGTGCGAGGGCGTTTTCGAGTTCGTGATGAAGATGGCGGCGAAGGAACTGCTTAGTGCCCTGAGTACCGAGCGCGACCTCGGCCAGAAGGCCCTGCAGGCGCTCGTGGATCGCTACGATTACCACGAGCACGGCGGCGCCCCACTGCTGGGGATCGATGGCATCTGCATCATCTGCCACGGCTCCTCGGGCGATCGGGCGATCAAGAACGCGCTGGGCGTCGCCGCCCGTTACGCCGCGGCACGGCTGAATGCGCTGATCGTCCAGGAGTTGGAGGCGAGTCCGCCCGCGCCGGGCGAGGAGCCGGAAGCACTGCCACAGGGCGGAGCGGGGGCGCCGGCGAGTTGAGGGCTCCTCGTTCCCAAACTCTGTTTGGGAACGCGCAGCAGCGAAACTCTGGTTCGCGGGCCTTGGTGCCTGGGCCGAAACAGAGTTTCGGGCGAGCAGGTTCCCAAACAGAGTTTGGGAACGAGGAGCGAGATGCCCGATTTTAGCGGCGAGAATCACCCGAAAGGGAGTCCGATGTCCAAGGTCGCCTTTTTGTTCCCCGGACAGGGGTCGCAGACGGTCGGGATGGCGCAGCAACTCTGCGCCACCTTGCCCGCTGCCCGGCGACTGTTTGACGAGGCGTCGGCTATCCTCGGCTACGACCTGTTGGAGGTGTGCGCCAAAGGGCCGGTCGAACGGCTCAACTCGACCGTCGTCAGCCAGCCGGCGATCTTCGTCGCCAGCCTGGCGGCCCTGGAGAGCTTGCGAGCCAGCGACCCGACAGCGGAGGCGCATTGCGTTGCCACTGCCGGTCTTAGCCTTGGGGAATATACTGCCCTGGTCTGCGCAGGTACACTCAGTTTCGCCGACGGCGTTCGCCTCGTAAAGCGGCGCGGCGAGGCCATGCAGGCCGCTGCCGATGCCACGCCCAGCGGCATGCTCAGTGTCCTCGGACTCGAACAGGCGAAGGTCGAGGAGTTGTGCGCCAAGGCAAGGCCGGCGGGGCTGATCGAGGTGGCGAATCTGCTCTGTCCGGGCAACATCGTCGTGTCGGGGGCGAAGGCGGCCTGCGACGAAGTGGAGCGACTGGCTCCCGAATTTGGCGCCATGAAGACCCTTCGCCTGGCAGTGGCGGGAGCCTTCCACACTGACCTGATGAAGCCGGCGGACCAGGCTTTGCAAGAAGCCCTGGCCACTCTCGAATTGCGGCCGGCGCGCATTCCGGTGTGGTCGAATGTGGACGCCCAGCCGCACACCGCTCCAGAAGAGATTCGCCCCTTGCTGATTCGCCAGGTATTGCAGCCGGTCTTGTGGGAAAAGACCATGCGCAACCTGCTGGCGACAGGTGTGGAACGCTTCTTTGAGATCGGGCCGGGCCGGGTGTTGGCGGGGCTGCTCAAGCGCGTCCAGCGCCAGGCGAGTTGCCAGCACGTGGCAGCGTGAAACCCCTCCCCCCACCCCTCCCCGAAACGGAGAGGGGGAGGAAGAAGGAGCGTTTGTCTTGCTCCCCTCTCCGTTTCGGGGAGGGGTGGGGGAGGGGTTTCAAAGTTCTGACCAGGGCGGGCGAGGCGCTGACGCCTCGACCCGCAAACGCAGGTGCGGCCGGGGTGCCGCGCCGTGTTCCTTGAGAACTGGCACCATCCACTCCCTGGCCGGAGATCCCCCGCCTCACGGGGCAGGTTTGCCACCTGCCCGCGGCGCGCCCTCTTTTCTTTTCTGGGCCGCCGTCATAAGTTTTCTCTTTTGCCTCACCGGAACGGTTTGACCGTTTTACCCGAGTTGCGCGGGCGTCAACAACCCTTGTCCGGAACGCGCTCCCTATGGTACATAACCCCTTGGTGGAGGTAGTTCCTGGCTTGCCGTAGACCTCCGCAAGCGGCGGCACGGAGTGGCTGGTGCCTCGGAGCGGTGGGTGGTGGATGGTCCTGGACCGTTTTGGAGGATTGAATTGTGCCGACAACTACTGAAGAACGTGTCATTGAAATCGTCTGCGAGAATCTCGGGGTCAATAAAGAGCAGGTCACACGCTCGACGTCGTTTATCGAAGACGTTGGCGCCGACTCGCTCGACATCGTCGAGTTGGTGATGGAACTCGAGGAAGAGTTCGAGATTACCATCCCCGACGAGCAGGCCGAGAAGATCAAGACCGTGGGCGAGGCGATCGATTACATTGAGCGGGAGCTTGCCAAGAAATGACCCGGCGTGCTGTCATCACCGGGATGGGGACGGTCAATTCGCTCTCCTCGGACCTAAAATCGTTCTGGCATGGCCTGTGCGCCGGCCGCAGCGGTATCGGTCTGATCGAGCAGTTCGACACGTCCGCGTTCAAGGTCAAGTTCGGCGGCGAAGTGAAAAACTTCAAGCCGGATACATTCCTGGACGTCAAGACGGCGCGCCGTCTTGACCGCTTTGCGCAGTTTGCCCTGGCGGCGGCGGTCCTTGCCGTGCAGGACAGCGGCATCGATTTCGGCGGTGAGGATCCCTACCGCGCCGGCACCATCATCGGCAGCGGTATCGGCGGCCTCAAGGAGTTCGAGGAGCAGCACACCCGTTATCTCAAGGACGGTCCCGGACGGATCAGCCCGTTCGTGATTCCGAAGATGATCGCGAACGCTGCCTCCGGCAACATCTCGATTCAGTTCGGCCTGTGCGGCCCGAATACCTGCATTTCGACCGCGTGCGCCTCAGCAGCGCACGCGCTGGGTGATGCCTTGCGCGCCATCCAGCACAATCAGGCCGACGTCATGCTCGCGGGCGGGGCGGAGGCGGCCATCACGCCGATGGGTCTGGGCGGCTTCATCTCCGCCCGGGCGCTGTCGCAGCGCAACGACAACCCGCAGGCGGCGAGCCGGCCCTTCGACAAGGATCGTGATGGCTTCATCCTGAGCGAGGGAGCCGGCATTGTCGTCTTGGAGGAGTTGGAGCACGCCAGGGAGCGCGGCGCTCATATTTATGCCGAGTTGCTGGGCGTGGGCAGCACCGCCGACGCCTTCCACATTACCGCCCCCCCCGAGGATGGCCGAGGGGCCGCGAAGGCGATGGAGTTCGCCTTGCGCGACGCATGCCTCAATCCCGAGGATATTGAGTACGTCAACGCTCACGGGACCAGCACGGAGTTGGGCGACGCGGCGGAGACGAGCGCCCTGAAGCGTGTCTTCGGCGAGCACGCCCGCAAGCTGGCGATCAGCAGCACCAAGAGCATGATCGGCCACCTGCTGGGCGCCAGCGGTGGCGTCGAGTTGATCGCCACGGTCATGACGATCAAACACGGGGTCATTCATCCGACGATCAATCTCGACATGCCCGACCCGGCGTGCGATCTGGATTACGTGCCGAAGGCTGCCCGTGAGCGGCGCGTCCGCCGGGCCATCTCGAACAGCTTCGGCTTCGGCGGGCACAACTGCTGCCTGGTGATCGGCGCCGTGAACTAATTCGGCGCAAGCAACACTTCTTCCCGCTTGCGGGTTAGCACTCTTCCTGCTAACCCGCAAGCGGGACAGAATCCCGAGATACACCATGAGCGCTCCCCTTTCCCCAAACGAAGTCGCCCGCTACAGTCGCCACCTGATCATGCCCGAGGTCGGCATGGAGGGCCAGCAGCGCCTCAAGGCGTCGAGCGTCCTGCTGATCGGCGCCGGCGGCCTCGGCTCACCGCTCGGCCTCTACCTCGCCGCGGCAGGGGTCGGACGCATCGGCCTGGTCGATTTTGATGTCGTGGACTTTAGTAATCTGCAACGTCAGGTATTGCACGGCACCCCTGACGTCGGCCGGTCCAAACTCCAGTCCGCCCGGGAGAAGCTCAACGCGATCAATCCCGAGGTGCGCATCGACCTGTATGAGACAAAGTTGACCTCGGCGAACGCTTTTTCGATCTTCGCGCCGTACGACATCATCATCGACGGCACCGACAATTTCCCGACGCGCTACCTCGTCAATGACGCCTGCGTGCTGCTGAAGAAGCCGAACGTCTACGGCAGCATCTTCCGCTTCGACGGTCAGGCGTCGGTGTTCGCGCCGCCGAAAGGCCCATGCTATCGCTGCCTGTACCCCGAACCGCCGCCTCCCGGCGAAGTACCGAGCTGTGCCGAGGGGGGAGTGCTGGGGATTCTGCCGGGCCTGATCGGCTGCATCCAGGCCACCGAGGCGGTCAAATTGATTCTCGGCAAGGGTTCACCGCTGATCGGCCGGCTGCTGCTCTACGATGCCCTGGAGATGCGCTTTCAGGAGTTCAAGGTTCGTCGCAATCCGAAATGTCCGCTGTGCGGCGAGCACCCGACAATCAAGGGCCTGATTGACTATGAGCAGTTTTGCGGCGTGCGCGGCCAGGAGGCGCTCGCGCCGCAGCCCGTGGGCTTTGTCGAAATGACCGTTGAGGAGCTGAAAAGTCGCCTGGACCACGGCGAGAGCGTGTTCATCCTCGACGTGCGCAACCCGCCGGAGTACGAGATTTGCCGTATTCCCGGGAGCACCTTGCTGCCCCTGCCCGAGCTGGCCCAGCGCCTGGGCGAGCTGGATCCCCAGCGCGAGATGGTGGTCCACTGCAAGAGCGGCATGCGCAGCGCGAAGGCGATCGACTTCCTGCGGCAGCGCGGCTTCACGAAGCTCAAGAACCTCAAGGGCGGCATCCTGGCGTGGGCCGAGCAAATTGATCCGTCGATGCCGAAGTATTGACCGCTACGCCCTGCAAGGCCCAGCGCCGCCCCTAGAGCCCGCACCTCGCCCCGACGAGTGTTGCGCGTGCCGAACAAACACTTCAATCCAATCGCCGGATGCGACGACAATCAGAAGGACGGCATGGATCAGGCCGTGCAGGGTGAATGCTCCCTTGACACACCCAGAGGACAACCCGTGAGGACGTTCTCGATGCTCTTGCTGGTGGGCTTGCCGTTCCTGCCTGCCTTTGTGGCGCCGCGCGCCGCAGCCGACCAGCCATTTTATCAACCCTTTCCGCGATCCCCGACAGCGCTGTCGGGCGATCCCGTCGGCTGGACCACGGTCTTTGAGAACGGCCCGCTCGTCGTGGAGGGTAGCGCTCCGAGCCCGGAACCGCACGACGGTTCTCCCTTCGTCCGTGGGGGCTTCACGGTGGAGCTGGGTGTCGGCGCGTACGGGGCGCCAGTCGGGATCGGGCCGCACATCCCGACCTTCGAGTACCTCCCGGTGAACCTGCGCCTGGGCTGCATGGTCACTACCGCGTGCGGCAGCGGCTGTCTGCGCGGCAACCTTGAGGCGCTCCTGGAGTTGATGGCGGCGCCCGTGACCACAGGCTTCGGTGACGTCCTCGGCGGTCCATCGCTTCTGCTGCGCTACAACTTCGTCCAACCGCACTGCCGCGTCGTGCCGTATCTGCAGATCGGCGGCGGCCTGCTCTTTACCGACGCCCACGAGGATCCTACGCAAAAGGCGATTGGTCAATCCTTCGAGTTCCTGTTGCAAGCCGGCGTCGGCTGCCGCTGCTTCCTCAACGATCACTGCTCGGTCAATGCCGAGGCGGGTTACCAGCACATCTCCAATGCTGGTCTGGCCGACCGCAACCTTGGCGTCAATGCTCTGGGTGGCATGCTTAGTTTCACCTATTATCTTCCTGGAGGGCGCTGAACAGGAGGGAACGATGCCGGCAAAGATCGACTGGATGTATCACCGGAAGGGCTGAACGAGTTGCGTGAAAGCTCAAGGGTTCCTTGAGACAAGTACGCTCGAAGTATCTGCCAGGACGGACGCCGGCAAGGAACGTAAGGGCCGCGCCGAGGCCCTGAAGCTGGCGAAGTCCGTCGCGAAGGTGATCGTCGGGCGCGGCAAGAAGGTCGTCACCTTCGACATGAAGAACGACCCGCCCGACGACGACACATTGCTGGCTCACATTCTTGGTCCGACCGGCAATCTCAAGGCCCCAACGCTGCGGCTTGGAGATACGCTGCTGGTCGGTTTCAGCGAAGAGGCGTATCGGCAAGTATTTGGCGGTTGATCTCCGCGCGCCTTCTCGCGACCATTTCTGGGCGGGGTGCCATGTCCATTGAATACGAGGTTGACCACCAGAGCCGGCTTGTCAGGGCCAGGGGGCGCGGCACCCTGACCGACGAGGATGTCTTTGCCTACCAGCGCGAAGTTTGGTCGCGCCCCGAAGTGGCTGGCTACGACGAACTGATCGACATGACCGAGGTCAAAGAAATCGCGCTGCCGTCGGGCGAACGTGTCCGGCAACTGGCGATCCTCTCCGCTTTGATGGACCCGCGTTCGCCCGCGTCCAAATTCGCCATCGTCGCTCCGCAGGATCTGGCGTTCGGGCTGGGGCGCATGTACCAAACCTATCGAGGTCTGGATGAGCGGAGCACGAAAAAGGTCGGTGTGTTCCGCACGTTGGAGCGGGCGTTGGCGGTTCTGGCAGGTGAAGAGGAAGCCGACATGCCGAGGACCAAGTGAACGCTGCAACGGCCTGGTCGGCTCCACCACGAAGAGGCTCGAACAGTCTCGCACCTGTTGGGATCGCACGTCAGCCGTGCGACACTCACGACCACCGGACCACGACTCCCAGGTATTCCTCTTTCTTTTTCTGCAATCCCTCGTAGGCGGTTCCCAGCTGCTCCGGGGCGATGCGGTGCGTCACTAACCCCTCGACGCTCAGCCGGCCCGCGGCGAGTTCCGCCAGCAGCCAGTGCTGCGCCTTGTTGATGTCCCAGGCGCCGGCCAGCCGCGTGTGGGCCGGCTCGAACAGCATATTGCCGTGCGCTCCTGTCACCTCCAGATAGCGCCGGTGCAAGTCGTCGTAGAAATTGACCTCCTTCGCCCGGCCGCGCGGGCTGCCGACCACGACCACCTGACCACCAGCGCACGCCAGCGCCATCGCTGTCGGGATCGCGTCGGGGACGCCGGTCGCGTCGGCGACGATCTCAGCGCCGCGCGCCCCCAACAACCGGGCTAACTGCTCACGGCCACCGTCGGGGCCAGGCTCTAGGACGTGATCGGCCCCCGCCGCCAGCGCCGCCTCGCGCCGCATCTGCACCGAGTCGATGCCGACGACGGGATACGCCCCGGCCGCAAGCAGGCAGCGCAGCGTGAACTGCCCAATGACGCCCAGCCCGAGGACGGCCGCGGACCGGCCGAGCGTGATGCCGGCGCGGATCGACGCTCCCATGCCGTAGCGAGCGATGCAGGCGAGGGCCGCCTTCTGGGCGTCGAGCTTCGGCGGCAGTTTCCACAGCCGGCCGCGCTCGTGCCCCAAGGTGAGCAGTTCGGCCGAGGCATGGTTGCCAGGGTAACTGACGCGGTCGCCCGGCTGCCAGCCGCGCACCTCCGCGCCGACCGCCGCCACCGTCCCGGCGGCGCTGTAGCCCGGCCGGAAGGGGAATTTCCAGTCCGGCAGGTTCGGGTCGCGCAGCCATTGATGGGTGCCGGTCCACACGGCCAACTCGGTACCGGGACTGACGGCGCTCGC
>DASPXY010001310.1:0-2537 GCA_035637055.1 Gemmataceae bacterium
GGGCTGCGCGGGCGCGGGCTGTGGCCTCCTCGGCAGGGGGCAGGTGGAAGGGTCCCGTTGCCTGCTCTGGCCTCTGCAATGTTCGCAGTACCTGGGCAGCCTGCGGCAATGCCCCGAGTAGGCGAAGGTAGCGATCCAGAGCCCGCGTCTGCAACAGGCGACCTCGCTCCCATCGTGACAGTGTGGCTACCCCAATCCCCGTCAGCCGGGCGAAATCCTCCTGATCCGGACCAAGTCGCTCCCGCAGCGCCTTGATCTCGGCGGGGGACAACAAACCCAGGGCGCGACAAATGGCCTGATGGCGGACGACCGCGGCCTCGGGACCATACAGGGTTTCACCGCACGCCGGGCAGACCAGCACCGGAACTGCTTCCGCGATGACCGTGATGCGCTCGCCATCCGGCCCGTACTCGAATTCATCCCGGATTCGCCGGGCCTCAAGGGGCTGATGTCCACAGGATGGACACTGCCGCCCCTGCTCTTCCTTCTCTGCCGACATGACGACAACCTCAGAAGTTCAGTAATGAAAACTCATGACAATCACATACGGCCAGTCCAGTTTCAACTTGATGTAAAGCCCACGTCCGTCCGCGTTCACCAACTCATGCCCTTCCCCATAGGGCGGGTCGTGGAGTTCCACGCAGCGCAGGGGAAAGCCAGACTCCAGCAAATCGAGGATGTAATCGACCATCTCATCTTCCGAGGGGTTTTCGCTGTACCGCCGAAAAGCGTCCAATCCCTCGCGCAACGCCCGCCCGGTGAACTCCCACTTCCGGGACTCGAAAGCGCTGATGATCTGTTGCCGGACGGAATCGCTGGAATCGTCGGCTGTGGACATGGCCAGCGACCTCCCTCCGAGCAGTCTTCGGGAACGCGAAACGACCAGCAACAGACGTTGACTGAACTGTCTGTGAACATCATATGATAGACAACATGAAGTGTCAAGAGACGTACGTGCCACAATCGCTTGGAAAACGACCATGTGATTGATCTGGGGAGGCACGAGCCCTTGGCGATGTCTGCGAGATGTTCTCTCCAAGATGGCCAAGGTTAGTGCCATTCAGAAGTGGTCGATGGTGCCACCGTCGTGCGTCGGTCCGAGAACGGGCGGAACTGAATGTCCCGTTTTCCGCTCCGGCCGCCTTCCTTCCGCTGTGCCCCTTCTCGTTGTTGGCCGCGCAAGTTCTCCCTGTGTGCGCATTTTCTTCTCAACGAGATCGCGAACGACAGCAGTTCGTGCTTCCTGAAGGGGACGGCATCCTGCCGCGTCCCTGCTTTGCCAACCAC
The DNA here is from genome assembly GCA_035637055.1 of Gemmataceae bacterium. Lineage (GTDB taxonomy): Bacteria > Planctomycetota > Planctomycetia > Gemmatales > Gemmataceae > DASPXY01. Next base: position 1,288 of record DASPXY010001310.1, read on the forward strand.
CACAGCAGGGGAAGGGCATGGCCATTCGTTTCCAATGCTGGCAGTGTCTGAAGCGCTTTTCCATCGGCACTCGCAAAGCCGGAACGCGAATCCAGTGTCCCTCGTGCGGCGCTTCCCAGACAGTGCCCTGTGCCCCCGGCACGATCCTCACCCCCTCGGACGATCACGACGAATTCACGGTGCCTCTCAGCGACCCGGAAGTAAGCCTTCCCAGGCCGAACCCCACACCGCAGGTTCCTGTCACAGCCTCTGAGTTGCCAGCGCCGCTCCCGCCCGTCTGCACGCAACCCACTGCCCCAACAACTGACAGGCGTGGGCTGCAACCTGCGCTTGTCGGGAGTCTCGTGTTCGTCCTGATCGCGCTGGCTGGTTTCTCGATTTACGGGCTATTCCGGATTTCAGGCAACACCGCGAACGGGCCTCGGACGCCCGTTGTGCCGCCCGAACCAAGGGCGGGCCTTGCGAAGCGCCAAACCCAGGCAGACGGCAAACCGGAAGTGTTACCTCAGGGCGCCGGCAAGCCCGCTGCCCCAGCGGACAAGCCGGCGCCCCTCCCCAAACCTGGGATAGAACCGCCCGGCGCAGATGTCAAACCGATGCCACTCCCTCCTCCCCCGCAGGAAGCGGAGCAGCCGGCCAAGAAGGAGAGCACCGCTCCGAAGGACGTCCCACTGCCGCCGCTCCCTGAAGTCAAGCCGCGCAAGCAGTTTGTCGTCTGGCATCGCCAGGGAGCCAAGCAGTGGAAAGAGGTCTTCTTCCTCGACGAAAACGGCAACGTGGTCAGCCACGACGTGCAGCGCTACGACCCGCCCCCGCCCGTCCCGCAGGTTGGCGCCCAACCGCCTCAGCCGGCTCCGCGGACGCCGCCCGCGGCGGTCAATCCCAAAAAGCTACGCTAGCGATCGCTAACCGATCGCCCCCAGAGTCCAGCCCACGGGCCTGCCATCGATCCTCTGTCAAGGGTTCGACCTCGCTCCTCACGCCACCAACTCGCCTCGCTCCGGCCGCACAGTCGGCCGGCTTCCTTCGCGTCGACCAGCAGCGGGGGCATTGTCTGAGGGGTCGCGGTTGCGCTGTTGCTCATGCCGGCACCGCCTTTCCGTGCCGGACGTCTCGCTGTTCGGTGAGCGTCTTCACGAAACGGTCGAGGGCGGCCTTGCTGGAGAAGCGACGGCCGCCAACTTGAAGGCAAAAGGGGACAATCACAATCCTGTTCGGCACGGAATTTGCGCCAGGGTTTTTCTCAATTT
>DASPXY010001311.1:0-5299 GCA_035637055.1 Gemmataceae bacterium
CGGCCTGGCCGTCCCCGATCCTGTTGGCAGGTGCCGAACTGATCGACACGCCATGCCCCCCGTTCCCCAGGTCGATCAACCCGGCCGCGTCGGTGCCGACGTAGTTGCCCTGCACCGTGTTGTTCATGGTGGTGCCGCCGATGATCTCCACCCCATGCGAGACGTTGCCGGAGATGAGGTTGCGGGCGTCGGGCGTGGTGCCGCCGAGGGTGTTGTTGCTGGCCCCGTCGTTGACGAGGATGCCGTCCGTCCCGTTCCCCCGGGCGGCGCTCGCGGCCGCGTCAGTGCCGATGAAGTCACCGGCAATGGTGTTCCCGGTTGCGGAAGCGCCGCTGATGGCGATCCCGGCCTGGTTGAAGCGGTTGATCACCAGTCCGCGGACAGTACAGCCGCTGGTGGTGATTTTCAGGCCACTGGCGCCCGTCCCGGCCGCGGCGCCGTTCAGCTCGATCTGCAGCACGGCGTTGTTGCCAACCGGCAAGGTGTTCGCGCTGGCCCCCGGCTGCGTGTAGCCGTCGAGGAAGACGGCGTCGGTGATGGCGGGCAAGGCCGAGGTCAGGTTGATGGTGTGCAGGCCGCTTCCGGGGATGGCGAACTGGATGGTGTCGAGGCCCGGCGTGGCGTTCGCCTGGGTGAGACAGTAGCGCAGGTCGCCCGCCAGGCCGACGCCTGTGCCGGTATCAGCGGCGCTAATCACCGTGAAGACAGCCAGGGGCAGGCGATCCTCCAGCGGTTCGAGGAACGGGCGGTAGCGGGATCTGCGGGCAGGGTTGGCTCTGGGAGAACGCCGAACGGCCCTTGGGCGGAACCAGTTCATCATTGACCCCTTGCAAAAGGAAGCGGAGGAAATCCCTCCGGTGTTCGTGCCTTGTGGTCCTCCCGGGCATTTGTGGCACCGTTTCGGGGCGTGCTGCTGATGGAACCGCGTGTCCAGGGCGACGTGTTCTTGCCGCAAAAGCCTCAGCAAACGTGCAGGATATGGCGACGAGTTGCCCGCGCCGTGGCGTTGCCCGCGGGCAGTCTTTCCCAAACAAGAATACGCGCCCAGCCACACGCGCTACAGTCTTTTTTCAAAAATCTTTTCTGGCCAGGCTCTCCTTTGCCCCACCCCTGCTCCCGATGGAGGCTCAGTCCCAGGACCGGGCTCCCTCCGGCGGTTGACCACTCTCCCGCCTATCCCTCGATGCCCGGCCGCCGTCCTCTCCCCTTCATGTGAGCCGCAACTTTTTTCCGCACCTCGGGGAGTCGGTCGTCGCGGCGGGTAAGGAGAGTGGACGCCGGCCCACAACCAATGGCCTACCCTTCGCTCCTGCGGCGCCAGGCAAGGTCTGCGTGCTTGCCTTCTTGACGGGCGGAGTTGAGGACGAGTGGAACAAAAACGGATTTCCTGCAGGGTAACAATCACTTGCGGGCATGACCTTCGTGAGAGGAGTGAGTCATCTGGGCCTGCCTCACAAGTGCGGCAGGCCGCAGGCCGACCGCCCCTGGATTCCCCCTTTAACCTATCCCTGTGGGAGAAAAACATGTGGTATTTCCTGCGCGCGTTGCTGTCAACGAAGTCCCCGAAGGGCACGAAGCGGGTGTTCCGCCAGGCCCGCCCGAGGCTGGAGGTCCTGGAAGATCGCCAGGTTCCTGCCGTCATTACCGACATGACGCAGTTGGCGCAGCAGTTCGGTCGGCACGCGGGGCCGACCACCCTCTACCTCAATTTTGACGGCTCCTCCGCGGACGGCGTCAGTTCGTTCCAGAGTGTCAGTGGGGACCGTAACCGCGACATCCACGAAATCCTGTTCCGCACCCAGGAGATTTTTGCCCCCTTCGACGTGATCGTCCGCCGCATGTCCGGCAACGGCAGTCGAGACACCAGTTCCGCCGGCAACTCCACGATCTTCATCGGCGATAAGACTTCTTACGGCACGGGCACCGGCTTTACGGGCGATGAGCACCACGGCGCCCACCACGACGCCGACGCCGACGGCTGCGTCTGCGATCACAACGCCGACGGCGTCGGGCCCACCGCCGGGGCCGGGAACAAAGCAGGCGCCTCCACGCCCTGGGGCTCGTCCGACTTCCCCAGCGCCGGCAACAAGGGCATTACCCACCAGCCCAACAGCGACGCGTATGACGTCGCCTTCGTCGATCCGCTATATTACAACGCCGCCACCGGGACGAATCAAAGCCAGAGCATCCAACAGATCGCACAGGCCGCCGCGCACGAGGCCGGCCACACCTTCGGATTGGTCCATGTGCTCAGCAACCCCGACCTGGATATCATGAGCTACGACGCCTTCCCGAACACGCGCTTCGTCAACAAGACGTTCAACGTCACCAACCTGAACTGGGACTCTTCCAAGGGCTCGACTTACAACGAGCCCAAATTACAGCCCCAGTGGCAGAACCCAGTCAACGCTCTCGGGCAGCCGATCCCCACGGTTTCCAACATCACGACGCAGAACTCCTATACCTACCTGCGGACGGCCCTGGGCGCTCGCGCTGCCACCAGCGAATGGGCCAACGTCGCCAACCGCGATTCCGTGGACGCGAGCTACGTGGACGGTGGCTCCTTCGTTCTGGGGGTGGGAGCCTCCGCCACCGGCGGCGTCGGCCGGCAGGGCGACTGGGACGTACTCACCCTGAACGTGGCTTCCTCCGGTTGGGTACAAATCGACGTGGCCCGCGACGGCACGAGCACGGTGGATCCGGTGCTGCTGGTCTACAACAGCACGGGCAAAACCCTGGTCGCCTTTAATGACGACCGTGCCGCGGGTGACGTCAGCAGCCACGTGCTCTTCTACGCCTCTGCCGGCCAGAGCTACAAGCTCGTGGTGGGCGGTTACGGCAGCAACTCCACAGGCGGCTACAAGGTGAGTGTCAGCTCGTATTACTTCGGGACGCCCAGCTTCGGCCCCACGCCTAGCCCGCTGCCGTCGCCGACACCGTTGCTGGCGCCCGATTCCGGCTCGAACGGCGCGGGTGCAGCATCCGGCGCGAGCGGCGCCGGCCTGCGGGCTCAGGACCAGGTCTTTGCCAGCACGGCGCCATCCCCTTCCGGCCGCCGGCTGGCCGGACACTCACCCGCGGGGAGCGACGGTGGCCTCGGTGAAGCGATCAGTGAGGTAGCCCGCGGCCGACACCAGGGCCAGCGCTGGGACTGCCTTGTGGATCAGCTCTTCACCGCCGACGTCTTTGCCTAAATCGTCCACGGAAAAAGGGAGGTCGGAGGTCCGGTGTGCCACGGCTCACATAGCCGCGGCACACCGGACCAGCCACGTTCCCTCCGTGAGGACATGGTTGCCTCAACGGCGCCGCCGTGCAGCGCATCGCCGACAGGAACGACCAGGCGATGACGCCGGCCGGTGCCGCCAGCGTCAAACCGGTCAACTTCGCGCTCCCCAGGGGCGGCGATCTGTACCAGTTCGGAAACTCCGGGGGGCAGGGGCTCAAGGCCCTTCCCTCCCGCTGCCCTCCTCCCCGCTCCCTTCCGTCCACAGCCGGCGAATCACCCGCAGGCGGCGCTCCACCGTGCTCAGGCAACAACCGAGCCGAGCAGCGATCTCCTCGTTGGTGTAGCCCTCCATCTTCGAGACCGCCAGCGTGCGGAGATCCTCGTCGGGCAGCCGCAACAGCAACCGCTCGCACTCCTCGGCCACCTGGGCCGCGAAGGCCGGGGTCGGCTCCTCGGCGACGGCCCACTCCAGTTCGCCCTGTTCCGCCTCGTCGCCGGCCGCGCGGGCCAGGGCGGCCTGGTCCAGCACGGCGCCGCCCCCGCGCTTCTGCCGGCACTCGTCGCGCTTCAGGTGCGCCGCCTTGCGCCGGGCCAGCACCACGAGGAGCCGCCACAGGCCGTCTCGGTCGTCCAGGGCCGGGAAGCGGCCCTGCTCGGCGCCGCGGAAGAAGCTGTCAAAGGCGCTGAGGGCCACGTCCTCCTCGTCGGCCATGCGCCGGGGGGCCGCCTTGAGGGCGGTCCGGGCCAAGCCCACCAGGCGGTGGAAGTAGCGCTGCCAGATCTGGCCTGCGGCCTGGCGGTCGCCCTGGCGGGCCTGGTCGATCCAGCCCGTGATCGAACCGTGCGCTGTCATCGGGAAGACTCCTGCAGTCGGGTGCCGGGGAAAAAGCCCGCCCCCATTGTAGCCCTCTGTGGTGGGGGAGAGCCAGCGGATCCCCGAACCCCGGGCGCTGGTGCTGGCCTTGATCGGCTCCGTCCCCCACGGCCTGCTCGGCTACAACTGGCGGCGCCGGAACTGGGAGACTGAAGCGATCGGGACAGCGGGCAGAGAAAAATCCTCGTAGTTCCTGAACGCCAGTCAGTAGGCGACGGAAACGAAGCGATGCGCTGTCGGAAAAACAGAAACGATGCGTTGTCGGTTCGCAGGTAGCGTTGAGCGAACGCTGGCGGAGGATCAGATCAAGAACCGTTATTACAGTACGTATGCTGGTGTCGGTTTGTTGGCGGACGACAAGCTGGTGGCAGCGCCGGCATGCGGCAAGTTTGATGGAGAATTCGGTTGTTAGCTCATTCTGTGGGACACTGAGACGGGTAAGCTGCATATGCCTTCTCACCGGACGGCAAGACCCTTGCCACCTCCGGCAGGCAAGAGGACAAGCATGTGATTGCCTTGGACGACGTGAAGACGGCAAAGCGTGTGAAGACGCTGGAAGGATGCACTGGGGCGATCACGTCGCTCTCCTTTTCGTTGGACAACAACGCCCTGGCTGCGGCAAGTGTAGACGAGACGAGCTACGTGCAGACAATCCACCTGTGGGATTGTGACCGACAAGCGAAACTCAAGAAATGACCATAGTAACCATGAGCGTTGGTTCGCAGGGGCAGCGAACGTCGACCCGCTCCAGAATCGATAGTATCGGCCGAAGGCGTGAGTGCGGATCAATTAATCCGCCACGGAGCGGAGTTGCGCGCGTCGGTCAGTGTGCCGTGCAAGGCGTGTTGATTCTAGCGGGTGCGAATCCCGCCCGGTAACTGGTCGCTCCAACCGGTCGCACCTGGAGCGGTTCCAGGAGGTAACGACTTGGACTGAAGCACTCCGGGAAATGGCTCCGTCAGGGAGTCAGCAAGCATGCAGGCCAGAACGTGAGTGAACGCCGAGCAGACCTCGAAACGCGCCCTGCGGGAGCCGACCCACCTGACCGATGGGGAAGGCCGCCGGTATTTGATGAGCGCCCCAGACGCCAATCTCACTCATGCTCGCTGGTAGTTTTTCGCTGGGCGGCACGGAGGACGTTGAACCCCCGATAACGCTCCATCCCGCCGCGGTCAGGTGCTGCGGAAGACCACGCCCCC
>DASPXY010001312.1:0-5816 GCA_035637055.1 Gemmataceae bacterium
GTGGCAACGCCGCAAGGGCTTCCTCACGGACGAGAGGCGAAGGGTCGAACTGGGCGGCGGCCGACAACGCGGGGATAGCCCAGGCAGCAACCGGGCCGAGACCTCCAAGTACGCGCGCCGCCCAGCCCCGCGAGGGCAGCAAATCGTCTTCGGTGAGTTCGTAGGCTCCCTCATGTGGCAGACAACTACCGCACACCTGGGCGCGCAAGTGACGATTCCAGAATCGCAAGATCTTGCCACAGGCCTTGCAGACCTTCTCTGCCGGGGGCAGCTGGGCCGGGGGCCAATTGCCGCGGAGCGGGACGTTCCCCCAGAGGGCATCGATCAGAGGGAAGACTAGCGGAGCCGCCCGTGGTCCGACCGCGAGCAGGGTTCGGCATGCTGCCACGCGCGGCGCGCGGCGTTTCTGTTGCAAACCGGCGAGCAACGTTTGCAGGTCGTCGTCGGCTGCGGCCTCGACGAGCAGGTGAAAGGCGTCCGGATTGCCGCGTGCAATCGCCCACGAACGATAGCTGAAATACCAACCAAGGATCAGCAGCCCACCATACCCTGTGAACAGGATCCAGGCTGGCCCGAGCGGCCCGCCGAGAACCACGCCGCTGACGAAGACACCGCCACATGGGAGGAAGAGTCCCAGTCCGATCCAGAGCACGATTCCCGAGAGACTCCTGGGGCGGATTAACTGCAACGGTCCGCGCGCTCCCCCGAACAAATCAACAGGAGGCAGGCAAAGGTGGTGAACGGATCGGCCAGGAGGCTGCGCCTGCGGTGCTGCCCGGGCCTTGGTGCGGTCTGGGATGACCAGAGGGCACCGGCACATCGGGCAGCGACTCTGTCGGCGCTCGTCCGACAGACTTGCGGAGAGGGGCTGGCCGCAGAATGGGTTTAGGCAAGCGAAGAAGAGGTCCGGCCGTCCCAGGAGCAGCCTGACACCGGATAGCTTGCCGAATGGGCGTTTGGTCACTGCTTCTGACCTTTCAGGAGCACCACCCACATTCGGGGGCGTTCCAGCCACCACATGCGTTTCGGGCACCGCCTGCAGCCCATCCTGGCCTTCCCGGACTGTGAAAACCACATGACAGACAGGGCACCGGATGCACAGCCCCGCACTCTCCGGTGAGGTAAGAAATTGCTGCCCACACTCACAGGTGATGGTGACCATGAACTCGTTTAGAGGCACTAACACAACCCCTCCCCCCAACCCCCTCCCCGCAACGGAGAGGGGGAGCAAGCCAAGCGCCATGTCTTCTTCTCCCCCTCTCCGTTTCGGGGAGGGGGCTGGGGGGAGGGGTTGTGTTAGTGCCTCTTAGGGATTAACCGTATAGACGTAAGTGTCGATATGGCGGGCCCGGTAGGGTGTTTGAGCAAGCCAGAAGTCACGGTCTCGATCGCGTAGCCAGGTGCCGCCGTTCTCGCCTTCGGCCCAGATGCGGACGCGGCGTGCGCTTATCCGCCAATCCTCGTCGAAGAGGTTGGCGCTCACCCCCGCGGCGAGCGTGAAGACCAGCGGTTCGACGGTCTGGCCGGTGTGATGCCAGCGCCAGACGCCGTCTTTCCCCTTCGCCTCGTAGCGCAGGTACAACCGGAGCGGTTGCCCGGTCTGGTTCACCACGCGCAGGTAGCGGCTGTCCTGCGGTGGGGCCAACGCCTGCCAACTCGGGTCGAGCTTGCACGCTTGCTCGTAGTCCGCGTGCGCCGCGGCCGAGACGCCCTTTGCCTCCAGCGCCTCGCCGCGCTGGAAATAGGCTCGCGCAAAGCGTGGGTCCAGCGCGATCGCCCGGTCGCAGAACTTGATGGCCCGGTCGAGGTCGCCCTTGCGCTGGAAGATCAGGGCGGCATTGGCCCAGCTTGTCGGAGAATTCGGCTCCGCTTCCACCGCAGTGTTGTAGTCCTTGAGCGCCTCGTCAAGGAGGCCAAGGGTGCGGAAGGCGTCGCCGCGATCGTTCAGGACCGTGGCGCGCAGACCGCCGGCGAGGGCGCGGGTGCAGTCCGCGACGGCCGCCTTGAAGTCCTTGCGGGCGAGGTGCGCCTGACCGCGGTTGGCCCACGCCGGACTGAAATCCGGGTCGAGCCGCAGCGCTTCGCTGTAGTCCTGGATCGCCAGATCCGGCCGTCCCCGGCGGAACTGGGCGATGCCGCGGAAGTTGTACGTGTTCGCAGAATCCGGGGTATGCTGCAGCGCGCGGGTGTAGTCGGCGATTGCTGCCTCGTACGCTCCCTTGCCGAGATGGGCGCCGCCGCGCTCGATGTATGCCGCCGCCAGCGCCGGGTCGAGCGCCAGCGCCCGGTCGCACTCGGCGATGGCCCGATCGTGCTCGCCCCGCGCATTGAAAACCGCGGCCCGGTTGCCGTACGCCGGCGCCAATTTCGGATCGAGCCGCAGCGCTTCGTCGAGATCGCGCAAGGCCAGGTCGTAGCGTTCCCGCGCCAGCAACCGTGCCCCGCGCTCGTTGAAGTCGGCGGCTGTGACGGGCTTGAGCAGTCGCTGGGTCTGCGCGACGAACTTGCGTACCGGCGTCACGTCCACGAACCAACTCACGAGTTGGCCGCTGGTGGTGCCGCCCTGCGTGACGCCGATCAGTTCGCCGCGATCGTTGACCAGCGGGCCGCCGCTATCGCCGGGGTTGGTCGGCGACTGCGTCTCGATCACGCGCGTGTTGAGGCGATACAGTTTGCGCGGGTCGAGCCCGGCGAACCATTTCCGCTGATAGACCTGGCGCACCGTGCCCGACGTGTAGACCCACAGCGCCCCACTCGAAGCCGGATTGCCGATCGAGTGGACGCGCTCGCCCGGCCCCGGGCTGCCCGCCGCCAACTTCAACGCGACCACATCAGCGGGCAGCGTATCGGCCTGGAGGATCGCGAGATCATCCTGCGAACTGACATCGACGACGCGCGCACGAACGCGGACGGCTCGCTTGAGGTAGTCATCCTTCTCGGCAATAACGCCGCCGTCACGGTATCCGGGAAAAATGACCTCCAAAAAATCGTCATTGCCGACGACATGGGCGTTGGTCACAAGCAGACGATTGGCCCGATCAACGACCCAGGCACTGCCGCGGGGTTGGCCGGCCGCGACGAGCGTGACACTCCGGAGAGTCTGCCGATAAATCTGTTTCGGGGCAGGCTCGCCGGCAGTCAGGTGACCGGGTGGGGTGAGGAGTTCCAGGGACAGGCACACCACGAGTAGAAGAAGACGCACCGTTAGGCTTCGCATGGGGGCACCTCGGATAGCTGCGGCGAGCGAAACTATTTTACTGCGCGCCGAGCTTCCCGGTCTACCACCTGTGAAGGCCAATTGGGAGAAGTGGTGGAGAGAATCAACGTCGAGCCTGCAGGCGCGGGTGAGCATCGACTCGCGTCTGCAGGCTTGAGAGCATCGTGTTCCGGGTCAGAACGGCGGGTTGTTCAGATCAATTTTAATTTTGGGCATATTCGGCACGCCCCCACCACCCGGACCAAAAGAAGGCATCGATCCCAGCCCCGACTTGACTCCGAAGAACATCATGAGGAGACCGAGTATCAAGGCAATCCCCTGAGCGCCAAGCAAGGCTCCGAAGTTACGCAAGAACGGTGATGAGCCTTCTTTGTTGAAGGGTGGGAAGTAATACGGATCCTTCAGGCTGCAGAAAATGAAGGCGCCGAGCCCCCCCAGGGCACCAACCAGGCCGATCCAAACTCCCAGTCCAGGCCCACCGTCGATGATGCGCCCAAGAGTTGTGAGGAGCCCGACTGTCCCTGCGGCTCCGCCCGCGAGGAAAGTAGGCCCCAAGGGCTTCTTCAGCACGAACATGGTGATGACCAACGCGAGAGCAGCCACAGCGAGAATCAGGACAATGAGCCCACCCGTGAAGCTCATGCCGCTCGCGGAGAAAGGGCCACCGAGAGAAAACCAGGGTAGAAACACCGAGATCGCCAGCACGCCCAATCCGCCGACACCGACCCACATCGGGATCGGATTCCCGCTGGCCCCCGCGGCGGGCCGGCGCCGTACCGGCTCCTCGTACTCAGCGTCCTCGGCCTCGACAGGCGGTCGCGTTTTCGCTTTGGGCGCCGGCGCAGCGGCAGCCCCCTTGGCGCGGACGGCAGCCTGGACTGGCTGGCCGGTGGGAATCGTGATTACGGTCCCACAGGCCGGGCACTTGATTTTCTTGCCGCGCAGCTCGTCTTTCGCCTTGAAGGCCTTGTTGCACTCGCCATTCGGACACTGCACGCTGACTGGCATGGCTGAACCCTTCTCGTATGAGGGAAGATTACCGCAGACACTCCGCGCCGACACCCGCGCCAGGTTACTGGGGATTGTTAAATTAATAAACACCGCTCGAGGCCAGTTGAACCACAGAAGCCTCACATTTTCCCCGATTCCTACGCCTCACCCCTGAACAACCCCACCGCAGCGACTTTCCGGAGCGACTGCTACTGGACAGGGCTGCCCCGGTGTGGTCCAATAGTACGGCAGCGAGTCAGGGGTTACCCAAACACACTTCGGATCCCCATCGCGGAAGCTTTCCTGCGCCCGGGGGCCTGCTTGCCGGGATCAACGAGAGGAGCACCGATTCATGGGTGGCGACCTGGTAGTGGCCCTGGGGCCGGCCACGGTCCACGGGCAAACGCTCTTCGGTCTGAATTGTCATCGCCCGCCGCGCGAGTGTCAGACGCTTTGCCGCGTTCCCGGCCGCGCCTTCGCGCTCGGCGAAATCGTCAAAACCGCTCACCTCGAACTGCCTCAGGCCCGGCAGACCTGCACTGTCCTCGCCGGCCAGGCCCACGGCGCCTGGGGTTATCAGTACGGCGTGAACGAGCATCAGGTGGCCGCCGGCTACAGCACCTGGCGCAGCCGCTTCATCGACGACATGGCGGGGTTGCATGGTCCCGAGTTGGTCCGCCTGATCCTCGAACGGGCCGCCAGCGCTCGCCAGGCCGTCGATCTGCTCACCGACCTCGTCGCGCGGCACGGCCAGAATGGCAACGACCACATCTTCCTGATCGCGGATCCCAGCGAGGCGTTCGTTGTCGAGGCGGCCGGCAATGCCTGGGCGACTCAGGAGATCCAGCAAGTCCGCGCCGTCAGTGATGTGGCCGTCATCCGCCAGGACTGGGACCACATTGCCCCTGGCCTGTCCGAACGTGCGGTCGCCAGGGGCTGGTGTCCCGCGGACGGCAATAAACTCGATTTCATCGGCACGTTCAGCACCGACCCGACCGGGCCGGCCTCGGCGCTGCGACGTTGGGGTCGCGCCACCTACTTGCTCGAACAACAGAACGGCCACATCGACCCCGCGTTCCTGCGCCGCCTGCTCGCCGACCACTACGAAGGCACGCGCTACGAGGTCGATCCGCCGACGGCGTCCGGCCGCGTGACGCCGCTGTGCCGCCACGCGACTCCCCTGTCGCGCTCCGCCACGGGGGCCTCTTTTGTCGCTATCCTGTCCTCGGATCCCGCCCTGGTGCCGGTCGCCTGGTGCGCCTTCGGCCCGCCGTGCATCAGCGTCCATTTCCCGATCCTGCTCGATGGAGATCTCCCGGCATCGTTCGGCTGGGGTGCGAGCGAGTTCAACCCCGAGAGCCTCTGGTGGCAGACCCAACAATTGTTCGACTCGCTCGGGGCGGACAGTCTCCGCTGGGATCTCGTGCGCGACACGCTCGACCGACTACAGTCTCGTATGGAACAAGAAGTCGAGGAATTCACGGCCGAGGCCGCCGTCGTGCCGCTTGCGGGTTCGCACCGGCGCGAAGAGCTGCGCCGCCTGGCGAGCAGTCTGATGCAAAGCCACCTGGAACGGTTTGAGGAAGTGCTGCAGCGATTGCTGACGCCC